>JAHENA010000033.1 GCA_024643405.1 Flavobacteriales bacterium
GCTACAATAGGAATACTGCCGCCGCTTCGCTGTGGAATTGGTTTTTTACCAAATGTGGTCTCATAAGCCATCGATGCCGCCTGATAACCAATGTTATCAATAGGAGTGACATAACCTTGACCACCGTGATGTGGTGTTACTTTTACTTTGACACCTTTTGGAGCAATACTTTCAAAGTGTTTTGCAAAAAGTTTAGTGATGTCTTCCCAGTCTTGATGAGGTACTAAACGCATCGATATTTTAGCATGTGCTTTACTGGCAATCACTGTTTTTGCACCTTCACCAGTATAGCCACCCCAAATACCATTAACGTCTAGTGTTGGTCTTATCGAATTACGTTCGTTGGTCGTATAACCCGTTTCTCCGTAAACAGACTCTATATCTAAAGCTTTTTTATAGTTTTCTAATGAAAATGGCGCTTTGGCCATTTCTGCTCGTTCTTCTTTTGAAAGGTTTTCTACCTTATCATAAAATCCAGGAATGGTAATATGATTATTTTCATCATGTAGCGAGGCAATCATTTTGGTTAATATGTTAATCGGATTTGCCACCGCACCACCATAGAGTCCGGAATGTAAATCTCTGTTGGGTCCGGTTACTTCAACTTCCACATAACTTAATCCGCGTAAGCCTGTAGTTATAGAAGGTACATCATTGGCAATCATTCCTGTATCTGAAATAAGAATGATATCATTTTTAAGTTTTTCTTGATTGGATTTTACAAATTTTGATAGATTCACACTGCCAACTTCTTCTTCACCTTCAATCATAAATTTCACATTACATGGAAGTTGATTGGTTTTTGTCATAAATTCCATGGCTTTTACATGCATGTACATCTGGCCTTTATCATCACAAGCCCCTCGGGCAAAAATAGCCCCTTGAGGATTTAAATCGGTTTTTTTAATCACGGGTTCAAATGGAGGAGACGTCCAAAGTTCTAAAGGATCCGCTGGTTGTACATCATAATGCCCGTAAACTAAAATGGTAGGCAACTTTTTATCAATAATTTTTTCACCATAAACAATAGGGTAGCCTTCTGTTTTACAAATTTCCACATGGTCACAACCTGCTTTTTCAAGACTTAATTTTACGGCTTCGGCAGTTTTTAAAACCTCATTTTTATAAGCTGAGTCAGCACTTATTGACGGAATTTTAAGAAGTTCAATAAGTTCATTTAAAAAACGTTCTTGGTGTTGTTGAAGATATGATTTTATGTTTTTCATGATAAAAATTCTATTTATTTCAAAAGTAATAAAATTTGAAGGTTTTTAGGAGGTATGTGTTTGCAATTTAAAAATCTTGATTATATTTGCAATCCTTTTGCGGGCGTGGTGGAATTGGTAGACACGCCAGACTTAGGATCTGGTGCCGCGAGGTGTGGGAGTTCGAGTCTCCCCGCCCGCACCAAAAAGGAAAAGCCAAGATGTAAATCTTGGCTTTTTTATTTAAGTTTAATTTGGACTAATTCAAATAATTTCAAATTAATTTAGCTTAAATAGAATGGCCTGATAGGGTTGGAGGGTAATAGTGTTTTCAGTAATATCAGCGGTTTCATAATTATTGATTAATACTTCAGGAATCTTGCTAATTTCTGGTAATACAACCTTAGAGTCATGTTCTGTAAAGTTCAACAAAACTAAAACTTTTCTGCCATTTAAAGTTCTTGTAAAAGTATAAGTTTCATTATTCGCTTCATCTAACAATTGGTAAGCCCCGTAAATTAAAACATCATTTTCTTTTCTCAATTTCACCATTTTTCTGAAGTAATTTAAAATAGAATTTGGGTCTTTATCTTGAATTTCTACATTAATATCTGCATGATTTTTGTTAACTGACAACCAAGGTTCTCCCGCTGTGAAATTGGCATTATTGGAAGCATTCCACTGCATAGGCGTTCTGCCATTATCTCTGGCACCTCCTGATTTTTGATCTTCAATAAATTGGTTTAAATCGCCTCCAGTCGTTTTTATTTTTTCATATTCCGCAATGGTTTCAATATCTCTGTAATCTTCAATTTTATCAAACTTGGCATTGGTCATTCCAATTTCATCACCATAATAATAATATGGCGTTCCTTTCATAGAAAGCAGAAATGTGGTGAGCATTTTTGATGAATATTCCCTAAATTCTGGCACATCATTTCCCCATCGGGTAACCATTCTAGGTTGGTCGTGATTCCCTAAATAAATAGTTCCCCAACCTTTGGTTTTGTAAACTGCATCCCAATCTGAATATATTTTTTTGAATTCCACCAAACTCCAATTTGGGTTCATTTTTTTGAAATAACCTGGAACATAACCCAAATTGACCCCATCAAAATGGTATCCCATATTAAGCTCTTCTCGGTCTTCATCTACAAAGTTTAAAGCTGTTGATTTTAGCATTCCTGCACCTTCAGCAAGAGACATCACATCATATTTACTTAATACTTCTTTATTCATTTCATGCAAATAATCGTGTAAATGAGGGCCACTAGCCATATATACGTCCCAACGACCTTCGTAATTTTTATTTAATTCTTCTTGGGTTATTACTGGAAAGGTGGTGTCTTTAGCAATAAAAGGAATCACATCCATCCTAAAACCATCAATACCTTTTTTAAACCACCAATTCATCATTTTGTATATTTCCTGACGAACTTTTGGGTTTTCCCAGTTTAAATCTGGCTGTTTGTAACTAAAATAATGTAAATAGTAAGCATTGGTTGTTTTATCATATCTCCAACCACTACCATCTACTTCAAAAGCACCTGGACGAAAGGCTGGTTTTCCTTTTTCAGCCGGCCACCAATGATAATAATCTCTGTAGGGATTATCTCTGGATTTTTTGCTTTCCTGAAACCATTTATGTTCATCACTACTATGGTTTACTACTAAATCCATGACAAGCTTTAAACCTTTTTCATGCATTCCTTTTAATAAGGCATCAAAGTCTTCCATGGTGCCAAACTCTTTCATGATGGATTGGTAATCTGATATGTCATATCCATTATCTGCATTGGGCGAACCGTAAATTGGGTTTAACCAAACCACATCAATTCCCAAACTTTTTATATATTCCAACTTTGAGATTATTCCTTTTAAATCGCCTACACCATCACCATCTGTATCTTTAAAACTACGTGGGTAAATTTGGTAAACAACGGCTTCTTTCCACCATTCTTTTTTTGGAAAGGTCTTTTCTTCCAAATTCTTTTCAGTTTTTTTAGAGCAACTATTTAAGGTCAAAAAAATGAGTGAAAGTATAATAAGTCTGGTCATGATAGTTTAGTATTTTAATTCACAAATAACCGCTTGATATGGTTTTAAGTTCACGTCGCCATTTTCATTGGTAAAATCTGTATAATTATTGATTAATATGGATTCAATATTTTCATTTTCAGACAATTTGATACTAGAGTCATGATCTGTAAAATTTAAAAGCACCAACATTTTTTTATTATCTAATGTTCTGGTAAAAGCATATATATCTTTGTTTTCTGCATCCAACATTTGGTAGGCACCATATATTAAAAGGTCATTTTCCTTACGGATTTTTACCATATTTTTAAAGTGATTCAATATAGAATTTGGATTGTTTTGTTCATTGGCAACATTAATATCTTTATAATTGTCATTGACAGGTAACCAAGGAATTCCAGTTGTAAAACCAGCATGTATTGAGGGGTTCCATTGCATGGGAGTTCTGCCATTGTCACGAGAAAGAAAGTTGAGTTTTTTCATGAATAAATCCATGTCTTCTCTGTCAGAAAGTGCTTTTTTGTATCCGTTTATTGCTGCAATATCTTTGTATTGAGAGATGGAATCAAAATTAATATTGGTCATTCCAATTTCATCACCATAATAGATGTAGGGTGTCCCTCTCATACTTAAAAGAAAGGTATTTAGCATTTTAGCAGATGCTTCTCTGAATTCCGGACTATCATTACCAAATCTGCTGACAATTCGTGCGGCGTCATGATTGGAAAGGAATATTGAAATCCAACCCTTTTCGGCAAAAGAGGTATCCCATTTTGTAAATACTTGTTTAAATTGAGGCAATGTATAACCTTCTAAGGAGTTAACCATATCCACACTTTCAAAGTGATAGGCCATTTGCAATTCTTTTCTGTCTTCATCTACTAAAGCATGTGCATCTTCAAGCGTACTTCCTGCACCTTCAGAAACTGCAAACACTTCATATTTACTTAAAACTTCATCATACATTTCTCTTAAATAAGAATGAAGATTTGGTCCCATTCCATAATATTTAATAATATTTTTTTGATAGCCTTCTGGTAAGGCAGGGAAAGTAGTGTCCTTGCTTGCAAATTGAAAAGCATCTAAACGAAAGCCGTCTACCCCTTTATCAGCCCAAAATTTCATAATATCATAAACTTCCTGTCTAACTTTTGGGTTTTCCCAGTTTAAATCAGGTTGCTTTTGTGAAAAATAATGTAAGTAATAGGCATCAGTAATGGAATCGTATTTCCATGCTTCACCTTTTTCATCAAAAAAGCTCCATCTATAATTTGGTTTTCCTTTTTCGGCCGGCCACCAGTGGTAATAATCCCGATAAGGATTGTCTCTTGAACTTCTGGATTGTTTAAACCATTCATGTTCATCACTACTGTGGTTTACAACAACATCCATGACAAATTTAAGATCCCTTTGATGCATTTCTTTAAGTAAAAGATCAAAATCTTCCATGGTTCCAAATTCTTTCATGATGGCACGGTAATCACTAATATCATAACCATTATCGTCATTGGGTGAGGCATAAATTGGGTTTAACCAAAGCATCGTAACGCCAAGGCTTTTAATATAATCCAACTCTTCAATAATGCCTTTTAAATCGCCTACGCCATCTCCATCAGAATCTTTAAAACTTCGCGGATATATTTGGTAAATAACACCTTCTTTCCACCATGCTTTATTTGGAATTCCAGCCGTCTTTTGTTTTGGATTATTTGAACAACTACATAGCATTATAATTAGTAAAATAGGTATCAGTAATTTTTTCATAATTATTATTGAATTTAGAGTTATAAGTTTTAGTATATCACATTATAAAGTGTAAAATACTGTTTAACAGCATCCAAGTTTATTTTTTTTTTTTGGATTTGTTAAATTAAAGAATAAAAAACTAATAAAAATTAACCGATAACGATTTCGGTTGATTTATAACACTAAAGATTATTTAGCCTTTTTGGCTAATTTTCTAGTAGAGTTCCTGGGGACAATATAGGTAGGAATTTCAATTATTTGGGGAATTATTTCTTCGCCTTTTTTTAATGTACAGATATCTTTATAAAGCAGTTCAAAAGCTTGTTGTCCCATTTCAAATCCTGGTTGATGGACTGACGATAATGTGGGAGTAGTAATTTTCGTTAAGAACCAATCACTAAAACCCATCACCGAAACCTGTTCTGGAACTTGAATTTTAAGTTCATTAAACCTCTTTAAAACGCCAGTGGCAACTAAATCTGTAAAGGCAAACACACCATCTACATCTTTATGGTCTTGAATTATTTTTTTTGCTAATCGGTAGCCTTCTCCGAATGTTAAGCTTTTGCATTTGTAAATCAGAGAGTTGTCAAAAGGGATATTGTTTTTAGCTAAAGCTTTTTTATAACCAATAAATCTATCTATCGTTGTTTGTGGTTTTAAATCTCCTCTGATGTGTGCAATTTTTTTACAACCTGACTCAATAAGATATTGTGTGGCATTAAAAGCTGCTTTCTGGTCATCTATAATTACTTTTGATGATTTTATTAACTTCGAAATTTTATCAAATAGAACCACTGGAATGCCTCTATCAATGACTTGTTTAATGTGTTTGTGTTGTGTGGTGTCATCAGAAAGTGATAATAAAATACCATCAACATTTTTATTCATGAGTAATTTTAAATGATTTTTTTCTTGTTCAAATGATTCGTTGGTTTGCAGTACAATGACAAGATAGCCTCTTTTTTCAGCAGCTTTTATACATCCTGAAATGATGTTTGAAAAAAAATGATGAACAATTTCAGGAATAATTAAACCAATAATTTTAGATTCTTTGTTTCTTAATCCCTGAGCCAAAGAATTAGGCTGATAATTTAAACTAGTAGCCAGTTCTATAACTCTCTTTTTGGTATCTGCATTAATGTCAGGGTAATTCTTTAATGCTTTAGATACCGTGGCTGTCGATAATCCTAAAATTGTTGCTAATTTTTTTAATGTAGTTTTAGGCATCTTTTGGTTAAATAAATAAGACTTAGGTAGATTTTAGTGTGTATAAAAATACGTTACTATATCTTAAAAATGATGAAACGAGAATGTTTTTTATTAAAAATTACAGAAATTTTATTTTAATAAAAACAGGATTGTCAATTTATTAATTTAATTATGGTTATATTGAGTAATTAGTATTTTCATAGCACAATTATTCCTTTAATGATAACCTTAGAGGTCAAATTTTGTCAATTTAACAGGCTCCGAAAACGATTTCGGTGAAAAAAAGTGGGTTTTTTTAATTTTTTTTTTTTTTTCTGTTTAAAAAATGACAAATTCGCTTCCTTAGTTAACTTTATTTTAACACTATCTTTAAATGTCAAATAATTAATAAACTAATTTTATCAACTAACTCAAAATGAAAAACAAATTACTTAAGAAGCTTTTGCTTCCTTTAGCTTTGCTATTGGGGAGCTTTATTTACGCGCAATCAGTTACTGGAACAGTATCTGATGCATCAGGTCCACTACCAGGGGTAAACGTGTTGGTTAAAGGCACATCTACCGGAACGGTAACAGATTTTGATGGAAACTACACCATTACTGCTAATAGCGGGACTACATTAGTGTTTTCTTTTGTTGGTTACTTAACTCAGGAAGTAGTTGTTTCTGGTTCAACCGTTAATGTAACTCTATCAGAAGATGCTGCACAACTTGATGAAGTTGTGGTAGTAGGATATGGTAGTACTACTAAAAAGGAAATTACTTCAGCTGTTACCAAGGTAGGAGAAGAAGAATTTAACAGAGGTACTATTAACAATCCATCAGAATTACTTCAAGGTAAGGTTGCGGGTTTAAGTATTTATAACAAAGGAGGTAACCCTAACGATGACGCTGTTATTCGTTTAAGAGGTATTTCTACGGTAGGTTCTAACTCATCGCCATTAATTGTAATTGACGGTGTTATTGGTGCTTCATTAAATAACGTGGATCCAAGTGATATTGAAAGTATGACTGTATTAAAAGATGGTTCTGCTGCTGCAATCTACGGTTCACGTGGATCTAGTGGGGTTATTATTGTTACAACTAAGAGAGGAAAATCTGGAAGTACGCAAGTGTCTTACAACGGTTCAGTTGCTACATCGTCAATATCAAGAACAATTGACAGATTGGATGGTGATGCATTTGCTGCGGCAGGTGGTACTGACTTAGGTAGCAGAACAGATTGGTTAGGTGCTGTAACAAGAAGTTCTATCTCAAATATTCATAACGTGGCTATTTCAGGTGGTTATGATAAGACTAACTTCAGAGTTTCAACAAACTTCAGAGATGCGCAAGGAATCTTAGATAAATCTGGATTTAAACAATTTAACACTAGATTACAGGCTACTACTGCTATTTTGAATGATAAATTAAAAATAGATTTTAATGCTTCTTATACTAAAAGAGATTCTGATTTTGGTTTTAATGAAGCTTTACGTTATGCAATGATGTATAACCCTACTGCTCCTATATATGGAGTTGATTCTCCTTATCCTTTTAATCCAGATCCTTATGGTGGATATTTTGAAACATTAGGTTTATTTGATAGTTTTAACCCAGTTTCAATCATCAATCAAAACACAAATACTGGAAGTAGAAATGAATTTACATATAGCGCTAACTTTAAATATGCCGTTAGTGATAACATTTCATTAAATGGTTTGTATTCTGAGCAATCTTCAAAATACACTAATAAAGAGTATTACAGAACAACTTCTCTATTTAGAGGAAGTGCTACAAGTCCAACTCGTAAAGGTTTGGCTAGATTAACATCAGGTGAAGACAAGTTCAGATTATTTGAACTTTATGGCGATTATGATGTTGCAGCTTCTGATAAATTAGCCTTGAAATTTACAGGTGGTTATTCTTGGCAAGAACAAAATTATAATAACTACTTTTTATCTGCTGGAGATTTTCCAAATGATAACTTAGAGTATATTGATGCTTTAGAGTGGTCACAAGATAAAATTAACGCTGGGTTTATTGATATCAACAGTAACAGATCTCCAAATCAAAGAATCATTGCATTTTTTGGTAGAGTAAATGCTACATTTGATGATGCCATTTATTTCAATGCTTCTGTACGTAGAGAAGGTTCTACTAAATTAGGAGAAAATAATAAATGGGGTACATTTCCAGCCTTTGGTTTAGGTGTTGACTTAAACAAATACTTACAAATAAATAATGTTGATTTATTTAAAGTGCGTTTAGGGTATGGTGTTACAGGGTCATTACCTGGACAATATGGCTTAGCCGTAGCTAGATTTGAGCCTACAGCTGATTTATTAAGTACAAGACAAGTAACTGATGCTAACCCTGATTTAAAATGGGAAGAAAAAGCAGAAACGAATTTTGGAGTTGAATTTAACATGGGTCGTTTTGGAGCTACTTTAGATTTATACACACGTAAAGTATCTGATTTCATCTTAGAAAGAGCGGTTGATGTTGCTGTGTATCCTACTGGAAGACGTGTAGAAAACGGAGGGGATTTATCAACTAAAGGTTTAGAATTATCTGTAAATTATGATTTCGTTAAAACGGCTGATGTAACTTATAACATGGGCTTAGTGTTATCAACTTATAAAACTACTTTAGATTCTTTTGATACTACAACTTTAAATGGAAACTTAGGAGCTCCTGGGCAGAATGATACCAATGTTATATTTGTTGGTCCTGGCGCAGAAATAGGTCAAATTTACGGTCCGGTTTGGACAGGTGAAGTAGTAAATGGAAGTCAAACTTTTGTTGATGTGAATGGCGATGGTAATACCGCTTCTTCTCAAACCTCTCAAATTATTGGAAATGCTATTGATGCAGATGGTGATGGTGTTATAGATGGTGATTTAACTAAATTAGGAAATGGTATTCCAGACTTGGAATTAGGATGGTCTCACACTCTTAAATATAAAAAGTGGGATGTGAATGCATTCTTTAGAGGTGCTTTCGGACATAGTTTAGTAAATAACTTCCGAGTGTTTTACGAGCCTAGAGTAGGTTCTCAAGGATCTTATAACTACGTAAACACAAAATATGCAGACCCTGCGATTACAAATGCTAAATTTAGCTCATTGTATGTAGAAAAAGCAGATTTCTTCAAATTAGATAACATCTCTGTAGGTTATACATTTGATATGGGAGAAGGAAATAAATACTTGAAAGATGTGAGATTATCTTTAAGTGCACAAAATTTATTTACTATCACTGGTTATACAGGAGCAGATCCAGAACCAGCTTTACAAGATAAAGGTTCTGTAGATAATGGTGGTTTCTTAGGTGGAACAGCTAACCCATTAATACCAGGTATTGACAGAAGATATAATTATTTTGCTTCAAGAACAATTACGTTCGGTGTAAATGTTAACTTTTAAAAAAAAAAATAAACAATGAAAAATATTTATAAATTATTTTTAATGTGTTGTGCACTTCTTACTATAAGTGCCTGTACAGATTTAGATGAAGTATTGGTTGGTGAAGTGGGTGCCCCATTTAACGGTGAAGAACCAAGCTTTGGAGATTTTGATGGTGGTGGTTCTGGCCCAAGTGATGCAGTAGCATCGGCTTTTAACCAATTAAGAGAGTCTGGTTCTGCTAACCACGGTGGATACTGGTCTATACAATCTGTATCTACAGATGAGATGGCAGTAACTCAAAAAGGTGGTGACTGGTATGATGGTGGTATCTGGATAGATATGCACAGACATACTTATGGTCCTTCAAATGGTCCAATTACTGGAACCTGGGGGGCACAATATTCGGCTATTGGTGCTTGTAATACAGCATTGGCTTCTGGAGATTTAGATGCTAATCAAACGGCTCAAGTAAGGGCACTACGTGCGTTCTTTTACTATCGTTTATTAGATTTATATGGTAGAGTTAAGATAGTGACTACACCAGGTGTAGATGCACCTCAATCAACAAGAGCTCAAGTGTTTGCTTTTGTTGAAAGTGAATTACTAGCGTCTTTAGGTATGAGCAGTGTACTGCCTGTATTAGATCCATCTGGAAGTGCTTTGGGTACTTCTGTTGATTCTTACAGAATAAACCAATTTGCAGCTTTAGGCTTGTTAGCTAAAGTGTATATGAATGCTGAAGTGTATACTGGTACTCCAAAACGTGCTGAAGCGGCTGCTTGTGCAGACTATGTTATTTCTAATGGACCTTATGTTTTATGTGGTGACGGATGTACTGTACCAAATGCAGCAAAAAGACCAAGTGTAGAAACTGATCCTGATGTGTTAGAAGGATATGCTGCGGTATTTGCACCAAATAATCAAGACAATCCTGAAATTATTTGGTCTATAGCTTATGACAACGTATCTGGAGCAAATATGAACTTTGCTCAAATGACTTTACATTATTCAAGTCAGTTTACTTGGAATTTACAAAACCAACCTTGGAATGGCTATTCTGCGTTAGAAGATTTCTATAACTCTTATGAAAATACAGATAAGCGTAAAGCTGCGAACTTTATAGTAGGACCTCAATCTGATTATGAAGGATCTGTGATTTTAGATTATGCTGCTACTGGTGGAGATTTGGCTTTAGATTATACGACAGATATCAACGAATTAGAACCAAATGCCTCTAGAAAAGGTGGGGCTCGTTTAGGTAAATTTAGTTTCCGTCAGGGTCAAAGAGATAATATGGATAATGATTATCCAATCATCAGATTGGGTGATATGTATTTAATTCGCGCCGAAGCTGCTGCTAGAATTGCTGGAAACTGGAATGTTGCCTTACCTGATGTGAATACTGTCAGAGCAAGAGCTGGTGTTGCACCTTTAACTGCTTTAACTGCTGATGAGTTTTTAGCTGAAAGAGGTAGAGAAATGTTTATGGAAGTAACACGTCGTCAAGATTTAATACGTTTTGGTAAATTTAATGATGCATGGTGGGAAAAACCAACTTCTGCAGCATTTAGAAACGTGTTCCCAATACCACAAGAGCAAATTGATGCGAGTGGTGGAACATTAACACAAAATCCTGGTTACTAGAAAAAATAATTTAATATTAATTGGATAAAAAGGGGTACTTTTATAAAGTACCCCTTTTTTTAATAATTTAGCTTGATGAAAAACTTGCTGTTTGTTATAATTACAAGTTATCTGTTCTTTTCCTGTAATTCTGATACTACTGACCAAAGTTTATTTATTTTAAAGGATGATTCTATTGGAATTACCTTCCAAAATACCCTTCAATATACAGAAGCATTAAATCCTTATACCTATCGAAACTTCTACAATGGTGGTGGTGTTGCCTTAGGAGATATTAACAATGATGGGTTATTAGATATTTATTTTACCGGTAATCTGGTTGATAACCAGCTTTACTTGAATAAAGGTAATTGGAAGTTTGAAAACATTACGGATAAAGCAGGAGTAGCGTGTAAAAGCGTATGGTCCTCTGGTGTAACGTTTATAGATATTAATAATGATAATTTATTGGATATCTATGTATGTAAAGCCGGACCTCCTAGTGAGAATGTTAATAGACATAATGAATTATTTATTAATAATGGCGATTTAACGTTTACCGAAAAATCTAAGGATTATGGTTTAGACATAGTTGGCTTGGCGGTTCAGGCTAATTTTTTTGACTATGATAAGGATGGTGATTTAGATTGTTATTTGTTAAGTAATTCAATTAAAGCGGTAGGTAATTACGATTTTATAAAAGGCCAAAGAGAAAAGCCTTCTGCAAACGGAAATAAACTTTTAAGGAACGATAATAATTATTTTACAGATGTAACGACTGAAGCCCATATCTATTCCAGCGCGATTGGTTTTGGATTGGGTATTACCGTAAGTGATTATAATAATGATACCTGGCCTGATATTTTTATTTCAAATGACTTTTTTGAAAGAGATTATTTATACATCAATCAAAAAGATGGGACCTTTAAAGAAGATTTAGAATCAGAATTTGAGTCTATTTCCATGGGTTCTATGGGCGCCGATGCTGCTGATTTAGATAATGATTCAAATCCTGATATCATGGTTACAGAAATGTTGCCTAAAACCATTGAAAGACAACGAACAAAAACACTTTTTGAGTCATGGAATAAATATGATATGGCTGAAAAGAATGGGTATCATCATCAGTTTTCAAGAAATGCACTTCATAGAAACATGGGTGATAATTCCTTTATGGAAGTGAGCAGATTCTCAAATGTGGCAGCCTCAGAATGGAGCTGGGCTTCTTTGCTTTTTGATATGGATAATGATGGACTTAAAGATATTTTTATTAGTAATGGTATTTATAAAGATTTATTAGATAGAGACTATTTAACCTATATGGCTAATGAAGAACGTATCAAAGATATGATTCAAAATGACAAGGAGGTAATGAATAAATTAATTGATTTAATGCCTTCACAACCCGTTCCTAATGCAGCATTTAAAAATAATGGTCATTTTGAATTTTCTGATCAAACCAAAGTATGGGGTTTAGACCAACCTAGTTTTAGTAATGGTAGTGCTTATGGTGATTTAGATAATGATGGAGATTTAGATTTGGTTGTAAATAATGTAAATATGCCTGCATTCATATATGAAAATCAACTTGACACGCTATCGCAAAGAAGTATCACAATAAAGTTGAAAGGTGGCATCAACAACAGCCAAGCTATTGGAGCTAAAGCAGAAATCTATTATAATGGCACCTATGGCGTATTAGAAAATTTTCCGTCCAGAGGATTTCAGAGTTCTATTTCACCTAATTTACTTTTCGGAACTAATTTAAGTCAGAGAATAGACAGCTTAATTATTACTTGGCCAAATGATACAAAAACCAAACATAAAAATTTAAAAACAAATCAGATATACAATTTTACACAACCAGAAACAATAGCCAAGAGTCAAATTCAAAAAAGAGATCATATAGAAACTCTCAATCCTTTAAAAGCTACCACTGGTTTTTTTAGTTTTGTGCATAAGGAAAACAGTTTTAATGATTTTAACAGAGAACGATTACTTCCTGAAATGTATGATAATGAAGGACCAAACATAGCAAGTGCCGATATTAATAATGATGGAAATCCAGACTTTTATATTGGAGGCGCGAGAAGCCAGTCCGGAAGTTTATTTATGTCTCAAAAAGATGGAACCTTTATAGAAATTAAAACACCTTTTATGCAAGATGCTAAATCTGAGGATACGGATGCCATATTTTTTGATAGTGATAATGATGGTGATATGGATTTGTATGTTTGCAGTGGTGGAAAATCATTTTCAAAGTTTGATTACTCCTTATATGACCGGTTATATATTAATGATGGGCATCAAAATTTTGTTTTAAATTCTCAATTATTACCTTTTCAAACACCACTGAGTTCATCAACCGTATCAGTTTATGATTTTGATCAAGATGGGGATGAAGATATTTTTGTAGGTGAACGGTTTCAGGTTGAAACCTATGGTATTCCTGCAAGTGGCTATATTCTGGAAAATAAAGGAAACAATTCCTATGAAATCTCAAATCAGGAAGCTCTTAACAACATAGGATTAATTACAGATTCTGCATGGGCTGATCTAAATGATGATGGGATAAAAGATTTGGTTGTTTCAGGAGAATGGATGCCGCTCTCTGTATTTATAAATGAAAATGGCATTTTAAAAAACAAGACTAAAGAATACGGCTTGGCTGATACAGCTGGGTATTGGAAAGCATTCAAAATAGTGGATGTCAACAATGATGGCCATCTTGATATTATTGCTGGCAATAAAGGAGAAAACTCATTTTTTAAAGGAGAATTAAGGATGTATGTTTCTGATTTTGATAATAATGGCACTACTGAGCAAATAATCTGTTTTAAAAGAGACCATAATTATTATCCAATTGTGGATAGGGATGAACTCATTTCTCAAATAGCAAGTTTAAAGCAAAAATTATTGTTTTATAAAGATTATGCCAACGCAAATATGACATCCATTTTCAGCAAAGAGCAATTAGATAAGGCTATTAAGTTAGATGTTAAAAAGGTTAATACTTCACTATTTATTAATAAAAATAATACTTTTATACCTCTGAAGTTACCTAATGAAATTCAGTATTCAACCGTGGAAGCTATTGAAGTCTTTGACGTGAATCATGACGGGTATTTAGATTTATTTTTTGGAGGAAATCAATATTTAGTAAAACCACAATTTGGCAGACAGGATGCTTCACAAGGGTGGTTGGTATACGGAGATAAAAATTATGAATTTAAAAAGGTCATGCCTTTAAATATTAAAGGTCAAATTAGAGATTTTGATATTTGTAAAATCAACAACAAAAATTATTTTTTAACAACAATTAATAACGACAGTTTACAATTTTATGAAATTAATGAGCATAAATAAAGCGCTGCTTTTTGTGATAATTCTATTAGTTTTTTCATGTCAATCAAAATACACCAAACTTGTAAAAAGCGAGTTAGACAGTGGTATAAAAAATGATGAGGTTTTTTATGGTTTGAAATTTGGTCAGACCAAGTCTGATTTTTTTAAAATATGCTGGGATTTAAATAAAAAACATCTAGTGACTCATGGAGGAAATAATAACTATGTTCAAAAGATGCTATATCCACAAGATTCTACCAAACACATTGACAAAATAGTCATGTTATTTTATGCCAGATTTAATCCTGATGATATTATTACATCTATGGATGTTAAGTTTTCATATTTAGCCTGGGCACCTTGGAATAAAGACTTAACCTCCGAAAAATTACTTCCAAAAATACAAGACACTTTAATGAAATGGTATCCGGGAAACCAATTTATAAAAGTTAAAAATGATGTTTTGGTTAAAGTAGATGGTAACCGGCAGATTCAATTAAGGAAGGAGTCTGACAGAGATGTATCTGTTTTAATAGAAGACTTGGCTTATAAATATAATCATATGAAAAAGTAAAATGATGAAACAGAGCTTAATTATTTGTTTACTTGCTTTAGTATGTTCTTGTAGTAAGAAAGAGGAAACGATTCAGGATGAAAAGCCACCATTTGAATTATTATCCTCTGAAATAACAGGAATTAATTTTAGTAATGATTTAGTTTCAACAGATGAGTTTAATGTTTATAAATACCGAAATTTTTATAATGGTGGTGGCGTGGCAATTGGGGATATAAATAATGACGGATTAGAAGATGTTTATCTTACTTCAAACTTAAATCAAAATAAACTTTATTTAAATAAGGGAAATTTTCAATTTGAAGATATTACTGACAAAGCTTTAGTTGGAGGAACCAAAGCCTGGTCTACCGGCGTGTCAATGGTTGATATTAATGCCGACGGGTTTTTAGATATATATGTATGTAATTCAGGTGATGTAAAAGGTGATAATAAACAAAATGAGTTTTTTATTAATAATGGAGACTTAACTTTCACAGAGCGTGCAGCTGAATTAGGGCTGGATGATAAAGGCTTTTCTACGCATGCCTCCTTTTTTGATTTTGATAAAGACGGTGATTTAGATGTATATCTTCTTAATAACTCTTATCAGGCCATAGGTAGTTTTAATTTAACCAAAAATGAGCGTCCCAAAAGAGATGTCTTGGGCGGAGATAAACTTTTTGAGAACAAAGACGGCAAATTTGTTGATGTCAGTGAAAAGGCTGGTATTTATGGAAGTGTCATAGGGTTTGGTCTGGGAGTAACTGTTGGTGATTTTAATAATGATGGCTGGCAGGATTTATATGTGTCAAATGATTTCTTTGAAAGAGATTACTTATATATCAACCAAAAAAATGGCACTTTTAAAGAATGTTTAACAAGTTCAATTAACTCCATAAGTGGTGCTTCTATGGGTGCAGATGCTGCTGATATCAATAATGATGGTTACAACGATATTTTTGTAACTGAAATGCTTCCCAGTGAATATGACCGATTGAAAACAGTCACTACTTTTGAAGATTGGAATAAATATCAGTACAATTTAAAAAACGATTATTACCACCAGTTTACACGAAACATGTTACAACTCAACAACAGTAATTTATCATTTAGTGAAGTTGGAAGGTTTAGTGGTGTGGAAGCCTCAGATTGGAGTTGGGGCGCTCTATTTTTTGATATGGATAATGATGGGTTAAAAGATTTATTTATTGCGAATGGTATTTATAAGGATTTGACAAATCAAGATTATCTAAAGTATATTTCAAATGAAGAAGTGATACAGTCTATTGTAAAAAATAATAATCAATTAGATTATAAAAAACTGATAGATATTATTCCTTCAAATAAGGTGAAGAATCATGCCTACCTTAATAAGGGGGATTTGAAATTTGAGCGAGTGGACAATGGATTAAATACTGAAGGGTTTTCAAATGGTTCAGCATATGGCGATTTAGATAATGATGGTGACATGGATTTAATTGTTAATAATGTGAACATGCCATTATTTGTTTATAAAAATAATTTGAACTCGGATAGTAATTATTTAAAAGTCATTTTAAAAGGAGAAGGTTTTAACAAAGATGCGATAGGGGCTAAATTAGAACTGAGCAGTAAAACAAATACATATTTTTTAGAACAACAACCAGTTAGAGGCTTTCAGTCATCGATGGATAATAGACCTAATTTTGGCTTTAAAGAAAAAGAAGGTCTTACATTAACAGTTATATGGCCTTCAGGCAAGATAACAAAACTAACGAATTTAGAGGTTAACAAAACCGTGACACTTTATGAAAAAGAGGCGGTTGTGGGACCGGTAAATCCATCTGAAGATTTAAATGAGACGATTCTTTTTACTAAAGAACGGGGGGTTATAGATTATGTTCATGTTGAAAATAATTATGTAGACTTTAATATTGAAAGATTATTGCCATTTATGAGAAGTGCCGAAGGTCCTAAAATGTCAATGGCAGATGTCAATAATGATGGGCAGGAGGATCTTTTTGTTGCGGGTTCAAAAGGCAATGCGTCAAAATTATTTATTAATAAAAGCAATCATTTTATAGAGAGTAAAACGAATGTTTTTGAAAAAAATAAAGCCTCAGAGGATGCTGAATCTGTGTTTTTTGACGCAGATGGTGATGGTGATTTGGACCTATATGTCTGTAGTGGAGGCGTTGAGTTTTCAAAGTTTAGCCCTTATTATTTAGATAAACTTTATTTAAATGATGGCACAGGAAATTTCACAGAATCGAATCAAATTTTGCCTACCACAATAGGATATCATAGTACGAGTACCGTTGTAGTTGCTGATGTAGATAATGATAATGATTTAGATCTGTTTGTTGGTGAAAGAACCATTCCTAATGCTTATGGTTCTCCTGGTTCTGGGTTTTTACTTATAAATGATGGTAAAGGTAATTTCGCGGAAGAGTCTGGTAAATTGGCCCCTCAATTTAAAGATTTAGGCATGATCACAGATGCATTATTTATTGACCTTAATAATGATAATTTTAAAGAGCTAGTTGTTGTAGGTGAATTTATGGGGATAAAGGTTTTTGAAAATAGTGGAGGTAATTTTAAAGAATCTCAAAACAATAAATTATCAAATTTAAAAGGTTGGTGGAATACTATTGAGCAAAGTGATTTAGATAATGATGGTGATATGGATTTAATTGTTGGGAATCATGGGTTGAATAGTAGATTTAAAGCCACAGTAAGTGAACCAATAAAATTGTTTGCTAATGATTTTGATGGCAATAGTTATTTAGATCCAATTTTGGCCTTTACAGCTAAAAACGGAAAGCAATATCCTTATGCTTTAAGGCATAATTTAGTGGATCAACTGAAATATTTAAGTAAAAAATATCCTGATTATGAATCCTTTAAAGATGCTACCATCCAAGATATTTTCACCAAAGAAGAATTAGAACGCAGTTTGGTTTTAGAAGCAAACACCTTAAGTTCAGTTATACTTATTAATCAAGGAATTTTCAATTTTGAAGTGAAGGAATTACCATTTGAAGCACAATTTTCCCCAATTTATGCCATTACAACTTCTGATTTTGATAAGGATGGTGATCAAGATATTATATTGGGTGGTAATTTAGATGGTGTAATGCCAGAATTTGGCAGATATGATGCTTCCTTTGGAAACTATTTAGAGAACTTGGGCAATAATAATTTTAAATACCATCATACAGGAAAAGGCTTAAAAATTAACGGTCAGATTAGAGATTTGAAAGTTCTAAATAATCAAATATTCATAACTAAAAATAACGACTCAATTGAAGTCTATAAATATTAACATGGTAAAAAAAACAATCTTTATTTTTCTTTTGATTTTTGCTTGTGCAAAAGAGCAAGACAAATCAATTTCTGAAGAAAGTAAGGTAGATCATTCGGCTTTTATAAATGTAAATTCTAATGTTTCCGGAATTGAATTTTCAAATGATTTAAATCCAAATGGCAACTTAAACATCATTGAATATTTATATTATTATAACGGTGGTGGAGTCGCTTTAGGCGATATTAATAATGATGGTTTAGATGATATTTATTTGTCGGCAAATCAAAAAGCAGATAAATTGTATTTAAACCTTGGCAATTTAAAATTCAAAGATATTTCTGGAAGTTGTGGTATCAGTCAGGAAGCAACTTGGTCTACCGGTATTACTATGGTGGATATAAATAATGACGGTTTTCTGGATATATATGTTTGTAAAGTAGGCGATTACAAGAGTCTTAAAGCAACCAATGAATTATATGTCAATAACGGTGACAATACCTTTATAGAGCAAGCCAAAGAATATGGCCTAAATTTTTCAGGATTTTCAACACAAGCCTCCTTTTTTGACTATGATAATGATGGTGATATGGATATGTATTTACTAAACCATTCCGTACATTCTCCTCATTCTTATGGTAATATTGATTTAAGGGAAATATCAGATCCTCTCGCAGGCGATATTTTATATGAAAATATTTCCGAAAATGGCCAGACAAAATTTGTGGATGTTACTAAAAAAGCTGGCATTTACAATAGCCCTTTAGGTTATGGATTAGCTATTGCAACGTCAGATATTAACAATGATGGATTTATTGATATCTATGTCGGAAATGATTTTCATGAAAATGATTATCTCTATATCAATAATGGAAATAAAACATTCACGGAGTCTAGTGCGGATTATTTTAATCATACGTCTAGATTCACTATGGGAGTTGATATTGCAGACATCACTAATGATGGAAATTTAGATATCATTACTCTAGATATGATGCCATATAAGTCGGATATTTTTTTAAAATCAGGTGGTGAGGATTCAGACAAAGTCAATCAAATCAAAGAATCATTTGGTTTTCAGCAACAATATGCAAGAAATCATATGCAGTTAAACAATGGAAAGTTTTTTGTGGATGCTTCTTTAATTGCCAATACATATGCTACAGATTGGAGTTGGTCTCCATTAATTATGGATTATGATAATGATGGTTTAAATGATTTATATATCACCAATGGCATTTATAAAAGACCAAATGACTTAGATTATATCAATTACCTCAGTAATTTTGATTTTGCAAAGTACAATGAGACACTTCAAGATACTTTAGAGCAAAAGTTAATCAACACCATGCCTACAATTAACCTGCCTAATGTAT
The DNA here is from genome assembly GCA_024643405.1 of Flavobacteriales bacterium. Classification (GTDB taxonomy): domain Bacteria; phylum Bacteroidota; class Bacteroidia; order Flavobacteriales; family Flavobacteriaceae; genus Yeosuana. The sequence continues at coordinate 19,772 of JAHENA010000033.1, forward strand.
TGTTTAAAAATAAGGGTGATTTGGCTTTTGAGAAAAGGAGTGTTGATCAAAACAATACAAGTACGTATTCAAATGGAGCAGCCTATTCTGATTTAGATTTAGACGGTGATTTAGATATTGTAGTGAATAATTTAAATGAAAAAGCCAGCTTGTTAGAAAACAAATCAAATCAAGAGAATCCTCAGAATTATCTAGCGGTTAATTTATTTGAATCCAAGAATAGTCTGAACACTAATGGCGCAAAAGTATATCTATACGCAAATTCTAAAGTGTTTTATAAAGAGGAAACAACAGTAAAAGGGTTTTTGTCTAGTTCAACAAGGAAAATTCATTTTGGATTAAATGACTTGTCAAAAATTGATTCTTTGAAAGTGGTTTGGAATGATGGATCTCAAACCAAGGTAAATGATTTAAAAATCAATTCTTTGGTAGCTATATCAAAAGAGAATACGTCAAAATATAATTATAAAACCTTACCATCAATGGTTTTAAAGCCTTTTGATTATGAGCATAAGGAAAATAATTATTTAGATTATGAAAGAGAATCACTTATCCCAGAAAATCTTTCAACTGAAGGGCCGTCTGTGGTTCAGGCCGATTTTAATGCTGATGGATTAGAGGATTTATTTATTGGAGGTGCCAGAAATCAAGCACCTGTTTTGTATATGCAAGGTAAAGATGGTCAATATAAAATTAAAAACACACCAGTTTTTTTAATGGACAATATTTATGAAGATGTGGATGCCATTGCTTTTGATATTGATGCGGATAATGATTTAGATATTTATGCATTAAGTGGTGGTAATGATCATAAAGAAGGTGATCCAATGCTTGAGGACCGCGTATATCTCAATGATGGTCAAGGAAATTTTACTAAACTAAATGCCAATCTTTTAGCAACCAATGGGGGATCGGTTTCAAGTTTTGATTTTGATAAAGATGGATTACAGGATTTATTTATAGGGAACAGATCAATCCCCGGAGCCTATGGATTATCTCCTTTTAGTTTTATTTTAAAAAATATTGGAAATAATAGTTTTAAAATTGTTGAGAAAAGACGTTTTGGAATGATAACCGATAGTCAATGGGTAGATATTGATAATGATGGGGCCATTGAATTAATTATGGTAGGAGACTGGATGCCAATCACAGTGTTATCATATAATAAAACCAGTGGTAAATTTGATAATAAAACACAGCAATTTGGATTAGATAAAACCAATGGCATGTGGAATGTTATCAACGTTTCAGATATTAATAATGATGGAAAATTGGATATTGTTGCAGGGAATACAGGTTTAAACTTTAAATGGAAAGCTTCTTTAGAAAAACCTGTAAAAATATATTTAGATGATTTTGATAAAAACGAACAACTAGATCAACTCATCTTTTATGATTATTTTGGTAATTATGTACCATTTGCTTCAAAAGATAAGCTTGTTCAACAGATACCATCATTAAAAAAGAAATTTAAAAATTATAAATCATTTTCAAATGTTGAAACTATTTTTGATTTAACTGAAAAACAGGAATCAGATATTTTAGAAACTAAATATATTTATGAGTTACGCTCAATGATTTATATAAATAATGGAAATAATTTTACGGCACAAGCTTTGCCAAATCAGGCGCAGATGAGCACTATTGAGGATATTTTTATTGAAAATAATCAATTGGCTTTTACTGGAAACTATTTTAGTTTTGTAACAGAATTGGGTGAATGTTCTTCCAATTCTGGAAGTATTATGTCGCTTTCTAAAAATGGAAGTGTCAATAAAGTACAATCATTAAACCTACCAAAGGATTTTGATGGAAGAAAGATTATCAAATTGAAAGGAGATAATTTCTTAATACTATCTAACAATGGTAAATCATATATTGTAAATTCAAAAAATTAGGAAATCAGCAACAATGAAACAATTTAAAACTAAAATTTATCTATTACTGATTATTATTGTTTGCGCGAGTTGTAGCAAACCGGATGAACCTATAAAGGTATCTCCAGAACTATTTCATCAGGCTATAGACAGGGTTATGGAAATTCAAATTCATGATATTTTCTCGCCACCTGTGGCAAGTAGAATTTTTGTGTATCCAAATATAGCAGCCTATGAAATATTGGCTCAAAAAAGCACAAAGTTTAAAACCCTTGTTGGAACGCTTAATAAGTTTGAATCGATCCCTCAGGCTGATAAAACTAAAGAAGTGAATTTAGAATTAGCAGCTATCATAGCTCATATGGAAATCAGTAAAAACTTAATTTTTTCGGAAGAAAAAATGACTTCCTTACAAGATAGTTTGTATTTAATTTGGGAAACAACGAATAAACAGGAGTTTGAACAATCAAAAGCGTATGCTTTTGAGGTTGTAGATTATATGAAATTATATATGGGGAAGGACAATTATAATCAAACCCGAACCATGTCTAAATTTACAGTGGACACAGACGACCCTTCTCGTTGGCAACCAACACCGCCATCTTATATGGATGGAATTGAGCCGCATTGGAATGAGATTAGACCATTTTTATTAGATTCTGCGCAACAATTTAAACCTGAGCCACATCCTGAGTTTTCTTTGACTAAAGGCACAAAATTCTATGAAGAGTTGATGGAAGTCTATAATGTAAGTCAAGAAATCACTAAAAACGGGGATAGTTCTGAGGAAATTGCTATCGCTAGATTTTGGGATTGTAACCCGTTCGTTTCCGTAACCAGAGGACACTTTATGTTTGCTACCAAAAAAATATCTCCGGGTGCCCATTGGATTGGGATAACTAAAATTGCTTGTAGAAAAACGAATTCAAATGTTGAAGAAACTGTAAATGCTTACACAAAAACGTCCATAGCCATCGCAGATGCTTTTATTAGTTGTTGGGATGAAAAATACAGAAGCAATTTGATTAGGCCTGAAACTTTAATTAATCAAACTTTAGATCCCGACTGGTTACCAATTTTACAAACACCACCCTTTCCTGAATATACCAGTGGTCATTCAGTGGTTTCTGGTGCAGCTTCGGTTATCTTAACTGAAATATTTGGAGATAATTTTTATTTTGAAGATGATACTGAATTACCGTTTGGGCTGCCTGTCAGAAATTTTAAATCTTTTTATAATGCGTCAAGCGAGGCGGCAATTAGCCGTTTATACGGAGGTATTCATTATCGTGCAGCTATTGATAATGGATTAAAACAAGGAAAAGCATTGGGGCATTTTGAAGCCGAAAAACTTAAATTATAATATTTTAAACAAAAAGCAATAGATATTTATTAAGTTCATGATTGGAGAAAAGTTGACTTATTATTCTGTTTACCAAAAAGTTACAGATATTTTAAGAACAGAATTGTCTGAACTTATCAAATCTAAATCAAAATTTTGCATATCTATACGAGGCGAATCTCGTTTTGGTAAAAGTGGTTTGGCATACACCTTTTGTAAAGATTTAAATAAGCAATTAGGATTAAAGGGAATTATATTTCACAGGGATGATTATTTTAAATTGCCACGAAAAGAGAATCATAATGCTAGAGTTGGAAATATTAGTCAATTTGGTACCCAAGAAGTTGATTTGACCACTTTGTATGAAAATGTCTTAAATTTTCAGAATAATATTATCAAAATCAATAAACCGCTTGTTAATTCTGATAAGAATCAAATTGGTCAAGTGGCTCTTAATGCATCGGAATATGATTTTTGTATTCCGGAGGGAGCCTATACCAGTTTATTGATAAATCCTGATTATAAAATATTCATGAATTTAACCTATATTGACACGAAGAAAAGTAGGTTAAAAAGATCAAGAAATATTATGAATGTTTTTAATGAACACGTGTTATGTATTGAGAACATGGTCATAAAGCAGCATGATAAACTTATAAACATGATTATTGATAGCCAACTAAACATTAAAATCCAATAAATAGAGACTATGAAGTTAACTAAACCAACCTTATCTTTTTGGCAAATTTTAAATATGAATGTCGGGTTTTTAGGCATTCAATATAGTTTTGGTTTGCAGCAAACAGCAATAAATCCTATATTTTTATATTTAGGGGCACCTGAAGACATGTTACCTATACTAAATATTGCGGGTCCCGTAACAGGATTAATCATTCAACCCATCATTGGTGCCATGTCCGATAAGACATGGTCAAATCGATGGGGCAGGCGTAAACCTTATTTTTTAATTGGTGCTTTGTTAGGTAGTTTGTGTTTATTCGCATTTCCTCATAGCCCTGTGCTTTGGTTTGCTGTTGGCTTATTATGGCTTCTTGATGTTGGAAACAATATGGCTATGGAACCTTACCGTGCTTTTGTAGGTGATAAATTACCTGAAAAGCAGTTAAGTCTGGGCTATCAAATGCAAAGTCTTTTTGTGGGTGCCGGTATTTTATTGGCCAATGGTTCAATTGTGTTATTTCAATATTTATTTGGCGGTGAATCTGTTGAAGAAGCCGGTACGATTCCTCAATGGCTGTATTACTCTTTTTTTATTGGAGCATTCCTCTCATTAACAACCATATTATGGTCGGTTTTAAAAACACCTGAAATTCCGCCATCGGATGAAGAATTAGCTGAAATAAATCATATTAAATCGTTGCCATTTAGTCAAAGAATTTCCAAACCTTTTTTGGAAATTGTCGACGCCATAAAAGAGATGCCAAAATTTATGTGGAAGATTGCTGCCGTATATTTATTTCAGTGGTATGCCCTTTTTATTTATTGGCAATTTACTACGCCATTATTTAAGCATACATTGGGTTACACCACCTCAGAAGCAGCATCGCAAGCTGCAAAAATGAGTTTAACCTACAATACGGTTACGATGTTGGTAGCGCTTGCCTTAGTACCCTTAACGCTTCGTTTTGGAGGAAAAAAGGTATATGCTTTAAGTTTGGTTGGTACTGCTATTGCCTTATTTTCGATCTCTTATATTTCAGATCCTAACCTTGTTTTAGCACCTATGGTATTATTTGGTATTGGCTGGGCAGCTATGATGGGTATTCCTTATACGATGGTTTCAAAAATTGTTCCTCAAGAACGACGCGGTGTATATATGGGGATTTTAAATATGATGATTGTTATACCTATGTTTATTCAAACCTTAACTTTTGGCCCCATTTATAAATATCTTTTAGGAGATAATGCTGTTAATGCCATGTTATTCGCAGGAGCTTTCTTTGTAATTGCTGGGGCTTTAGCAATGCGTTTAAGAGTCCCTCAATCTGAAAATGATAGTGATACAGTCGTTATGCCTGGAGGTGGTGGTCATTAATATTATAAAAACAGGAAAATGAAGAATCTAGGAATTAAAATATCAATTTTTTTAAACTATTTTGTCTTCGCTATTTTACTTAATAGTGTTGGAATAGTCATTGCAAAGTCAATCAATGTGTATCACGTAAGTGAATCTCAAGCGTCCCTTTTAGAAGCTTTTAAAGATTTACCAATTGCCATTGTTTCTTTTCTTATCGCTTCATTTTTACCAAGATTTGGCTATAAAAAAGCCATGTTAAGTGGTTTGGCACTTGTGTTTTTTGGGTGTTTAATTATGATTTTTGGAAATTCGTTTGTTTATACTAAAATATTGTTCTTATCCATTGGAATCAGTTTTGCTTTAATAAAATTATCGGTGTATTCTCTAATTGGAGTCGTTACATCTTCAAAGAAAGAGCATTCCTCCCTCATGAGTTCTATTGAGGGATTCTTCATGGTAGGTATTGCTTCAGCGTATTTTTTATTTCCAGCATTCTATTCTGACACCGATGAAAATGCTTGGTTAAATGTATATTATTTATTATCTGGTTTAATTGTAATATCCTTCATTTTTTTACTTTTTTCTAAAATAGAATATGAAGTTGAAGCTATCGGGTCAAGCCTTAAGGAAGATTTAACAAGGTCATTGAAACTCATTATTGTACCATTAGTTTTAGTGTTTTTAGCATCGGCGTTCTTTTTTGTAATGATTGAACAGGGTATTATGACATGGCTGCCAAGATTTAATGAGAAGATATTTAAATTTAGCACAACATTAAGTGTTCAAATGGCCAGTATATTGGCTTTATCACTGGCCTTAGGAAGGTTTTTGGCGGGATATTTATCAAAATTTATGTCATGGGTTACCCTTGTTATCATTTGTATTGTCATATCGGGAGGTATTTTATTAAGTGTATTGCCTCAATTAAAAGTTGAAATAGATTCTTTAGTTGAAATAAAAAGTTTGGCAGATGTGCCCTTATTGGGCTATATTTTACCATTAATTGGGTTGTTTATAGCCCCTATTTATCCCTTGTTAAATTCAACGGTTCTTAGCTCATTACCAAAAAACTTGCATTCACCAATGTCAGGTCTTATTATTATATTTTCTGCTTTGGGAGGAACTATAGGTTCCAGAATTGTAGGTGAATTATTTGAAAGTATAGGAGGCGCAAAAGCTTTTTATTTTCTCTTAATTCCGATGCTTTTATTAATAATCTTTGTGTTGTTAATAGATAGAATTTCAAAGAAAAATGCCTTAAAGGAATCATGATTTTAGATATTCATATTGAAACTTGTTTAAGCCAGCTTCTTGCTCAGGAAGATACTGATCAAGATAAAAAAATTACTATTGAAGATAAAGGGCCAAAAGCTTTTAATTTGATTTCCATTTTAGGAGAATCCTATATAGTTGAAGGTACCTATCATCTTTCTAATTTACTTCAAGAGTTGGTTATAGCTAAAAATAGTGGCTTAGAAGTAGCTTCACTAAATACAGAAGTTATTGAAGAAAAACCGGTTGAGAGAGTTTCAAAAATGATAAAAAATTATTATTGGAATGGGCTCACTAGAACCATGGATGAAAAAGGTATAGTTAGTCTTATTCATGATACCAAAAATGAGTCCTTAGCATCGGATAAACTGCGTATTTATGTGCCGTTTAATGATCTATTTGCATACAACTATTATAAAGATTTAGAAGCCAAATTACCTATTGAAACCTTCAAACTTCCAGAAGTTATAACACCAGTTTACGTAAAGTCTATTAATAATCAACCTGGAATTTTATCTTTAAAATTGGAATCGGCTGCAAATAAAACTATTGGAGTTCCATTTGTGGTTCCTGGAGGTCGGTTTAATGAGATGTACGGATGGGATAGTTATTTTGAGTCTATTGGACTATTAATTGATGGTAAAGTGGACTTAGCCAAAGGCATGGCTGATAATTTCCAATATGAAATTGAACATTACGGTAAAATTTTAAATGCTAACCGGTCGTATTATTTAACCCGAACACAACCACCATTTTATTCCAGTTTGATCAGAGAAATTTTTAAAATAACTAAGGATAAAACATGGTTGCAAAACCATCTAAAAACAGCTTTTAAAGAATATGAAACCGTTTGGATGGTAAAGGGCAAACGATTGACTGAAAATGGGCTTAATAGATATCTTGCTGAAGGCATAGGTTTTCCGCCAGAATGTGAGGTGGGTCATTTCGATTCTATATTAAAACCTTTTGCTGAGGAAGCTAATAGGTCCGTTCGGCATTATGAGAAGGCATATGCTGAAGGACAAATAGTAAATAAAGACTTAGATGCCTATTTTGTTCATGACAGAACGGTTCGTGAATCTGGTCATGATACTTCTTATAGAATTGAAAAGATTTGTGCGGATTTAAATGTTGTGGAGCTCAATGCCATGTTATACAAATATGAAACTGATTTTGCTGAAGTTATAAAAGATGAATTTAATGGTATTTTTGAAGGTTATTCCACGACCTATTGGGAAGAGCGTGCAAAGACCAGAAGAAATGCTGTAGATAAATATCTTTGGAATGAAGAAGAAGGTCTGTATTTTGATTATAATGTAAAGACTAAATCAAAATCTACTTTTGTGGCGGCGACAACTCTGGCACCTTTATGGGCCAAATTATGTAACGAAGAACAAGCAGAAAAACTTATACATAAAGCAATTCCTATGTTAAAGGAAAGGGGAGGAATTGCTGGTAGTACCAAAAAAAGTAGAGGCGATATTAATGAAAACAGACCCCAGCGCCAATGGGATTATCCTAATGGTTGGGCACCTCATCAAATGATGATTTGGAAAGGTCTGTTTAATTATGGCTACATCAATGAAGCACAAGAATTAATTTACAGATGGTTATTTATGATCACTAGAAATGCAGTGGATTATAATGGCACCATACCTGAAAAATATGACGTTGTTGAAGCTACGCATAAAGTATTTGCTGAATATGGTAATGTAGGAACTGATTTTGAGTATATTACTCAGGAAGGGTTTGGATGGATGAATGCTTCTTACCAATATGGGTTATCGTTATTACATAATAGTTATAGAGAAAAACTAAATAATCTGATGCCTCCGGAACAACTTTTTTAAGATGAATACTAACCAAATAATCCAATTTAAATAATGAATAACAAAATAATTATATGGTCAATTACGGTGGCTCTTGCGGGCTTTTTATTTGGATTTGACACAATTGTGATTAGTGGGGCAGAACAAACACTTCAAAAAATGTGGGGTAGTTATGAACTCTTTGGGAGCAATGATTATTTTCATGGGTATATAGTAGTGGGTTCGGCACTTTTTGGAACTATTTTCGGCGCCCTTTTAGGGGGTTATCCAACCAATATTATGGGTAGAAAAAACACCTTAATTTGGATTGGAATTCTGTATACAGTATCTGCAATCGGTTCTGGGTTAGCGAATGATCCATGGGTGTTTGGAGTTTTTAGATTTATTGGCGGTTTAGGTGTTGGTGCGTCTACCATTGCAGCACCAGCGTATATTTCTGAAATTGCTTCAGCTAAAAACAGAGGCAAACTGGTGGCTACTTATCAATTTAATATTGTTTTTGGTATTCTTGTTGCTTTTGTTTCGAACTATTTAATCAGTATATATATTGAAAATAATAGTTGGAGATGGATGATAGGAATTGAAGCTGTGCCTGCTTTCATCTATACAATTATGGTGTTTATGGTGCCAAAGAGCCCGAGGTGGCTCATTATAAAAAACAGAACGGAAGAGGCAAAAAAAATCCTTAAACTCATTAACCCCGATTCAAATCCAGATGTGGTAATTGCCAATATTCTAGAATTGGATAAAAGTAAACCCAAGGAATCCGTTTTTCAAAAAAAGTATAAGCGTATCATATTGTTAGCATTTGCCATTGCCCTTTTTAATCAATTTTC
>JAHENA010000034.1 GCA_024643405.1 Flavobacteriales bacterium
ATTGCTTTTGAAAGTAATCGTTATGGTAATAGTGATATTTTCACCATTCCAACTGATGGAGGTATGCCTAAACGAATGACATTTCATTCTGCTTCTGATTATATTACTGATTTCACCAAAGACAATAATGTCATTTTTTCAACCCGCAGAGATTTTGCTCAGGTGGAGAGAGAATTTGAAATACATATGGTGAGCGTAAAAGGAGGAACACCATCAAGAATTATGACCACTGTTGGTTTTGATGCTAAACGATCTCCAAACGGTAAATATATTGTTTTTGTAAAAGGTTCCTGCAGAATTGAAAGAGAGGCTTATCAAGGAGCCGCCAATAGAAATATTTGGCTTTATGATATTACTAATGAAAGTTATACACAACTAACTTCATTTGAAGGAAATGATTTTTATCCGCAATGGGGAAATGATTCAACGATTTACTTTCAATCATCAAGATCAGGAAAATATAATGTTCATAAATTAACGATTAATGATAAGGGACAAAAAGTCGGAGAAATAGAACCTATTACCTTTTTTAAAGAGATGGGGATTTTCTCTTTTAATTTGAGTAGTAACGGTAATACTATGGTCGTGTTAAAGGGAGACAAACTATTTAATATAGATGTTATTTCAAAAACTCAAAAAGAGATTAATATAAAACTATCTTCAGATTTCAGATTTGATCCTGTTGTTCATAAAACCTATTCTAATAAAATAGAAGAAATTGCTATTTCGCCTAATGGAAAATATAGTGCGTTGGTTATAAGAGGGGAGTTGTTTATCAGGTCAACAGATAAAGATAATAAGAAAACAGTTAATGTTTCAAAGTCTGCCTATAGAGATAGAATGCCAACTTGGTTGAACGACAGTACCATAATTTTTGTATCAGATAGAGATGGCCAAAATGATTTATATCTTTTAAAGTCTGATGATGATAAGGAATATAATTTGTTAAATACATTAAAACATAAGGTGGTTAGATTGACTAAGACACTAGAAAATGAATCAGATCCTATGGTTGCACCTAACGGCAAGTCTATTTCATATCTTGTTGGTAGAGGTCAATTAATCGTTGCTGTGATTGATGAAAACGGAAAGTTGTCTAAAGAAACGACATTGCTTGATGGTTGGGCTACACCAGAAAATGTCGCATGGTCACCAGATAGTAAATGGCTGGCCTATAGTTTGGATGATTTAGATTTTAACGGTGAAATTTATATTCATAAAGCTGATAATTCGCAAAAACCTGTTAATATTTCCATGCACCCAAAACAGGACAGAGGGCCCATTTGGAGTGCAGATGGTAAGAAACTAGTGTTTTCATCAAATAGGAACAATAATGATTATGATGTTTGGTTTATCTGGTTGAATAAATCAGATTGGGAAAAAACGACTCAAGATTGGGAAGAGGAAAACAATAAAGAAGAAAAAAAAGATGATAAGAAAGAGGGCAAGAAGGAAGAATCAAAAACTGTAAAGGATATTACAATAGATTTTGAGGATATTCATCAACGTCAAGTACAGGTAACTAATTTTGTTGGAGGTGAGTTTGCTCAATATATTTCAGAAGACGGAAAGACTATTTATTATACTACAGGTAATGGAAGCAGAGGTGATGCTGAGGTTGAATCTGATTTATATAAAATTTCTTGGGAAGGAAAAGATAAAAAGGAAATTACTACTAAAAACACAAGGCCTTCAAGAATTACAGTTGACCAAAAAGGCAAAACCCTATTTATGACCGTTAGTTCAGGAACCCTTTCAAGTGTTAATTTATCGAATGATAAATCTGAAGGACTAACAGTTTCGGCTAAAATGGACATTGATTACACTGAAGAATCTAATCAAATATTTGAGGAGGCTTGGAAGGCGATTAATGATGGTTTTTATGACCCTAATTTTCATGGCCAAGATTGGCAGGCATTGAAAGCCGTATACAAACCTTTAGCAATGAAGGCATCAACAAGAATAGATTTTCAAAATATATTCAATTGGATGCTTGGACAAATTAATGCCAGTCATATGGGATTCAGAAGTGGTGAACAGCGTGAAGACTTACAGGATGAATCAACAGGCCTTTTAGGTGTTGAGTTTAATCCCAAAAATAATGGAAGTTTAGAAGTTACAAAAGTAGTCTACGGAATGCCAGCAGATCGTATTTCAAGTACCATAAAAGTCGGGGATATTATAACTTCTTTAAACGGTGTAGTACTGACAAAAGAGTTGAATGTGTATAGTCTTTTAGAGGGTACAGCTAATGAAAAAATATATTTGGAGGTTAAACGAGGAAATGCAACCATAGAAATAGTGATAAGACCAAATGGAAGTAATAGAGAACAAAATTATAATGCTTGGGTAAGAGAGCGTAAAAGGTTAACAGAAAAATATTCAAATGGTAAATTGGGTTATATTCATGTCCAAGGTATGAATTGGCAAAGTTTTGAAGCGTTTGAAAGAGAGTTAACTGCGGCCGGATTGGGTAAGCAAGGATTGGTTATTGATGTGCGTTATAATGGTGGTGGATGGACAACCGATTATTTAATGGCTGTTCTTAACGTAAAACAACATGCCTATACTGTTCCTAGAGGCGCAGCTGATAATTTAGAAAAAGAGCAAACAAAATTTGTAGATCACTACCCGTTTAGTGAGCGTTTGCCGCTGGCGGCATGGACAAAGCCTTCAGTGGCCATTTGTAACCATACCAGTTATTCAAATGCTGAAATATTTTCACATGCCTACAAAACTTTAAATATTGGAACTTTGGTAGGTGAACCTACATTTGGAGCCGTTATATCTACAGGGGCTACCTCATTAATTGATGGTTCATCGGTGAGAATGCCATTTAGAGGCTGGTATGTTAAGTCTACTCAAACTAATATGGAGTTAGGTCCGGCTGTTCCAGATGTGTTGGTTTATAATAACCCTGATGATAAGTCAAAAGGAGAAGATACCCAATTGAAAACAGCTGTTGAAACCTTATTAAAACAATTATAAAAATTAAGTGATATCATGGTTTAAAAATATTGGTCCAGGTCCATTAGTAGCTGCTGCTTTTATTGGACCTGGAACCGTTACTGTTTGCACGCTTGCTGGCGTAGGTTTTGGATATGCATTGCTTTGGGCGATGTTATTTTCAATAATTGCAACCATTGTGTTACAAGAAATGTCGGCGCGTTTAGGAATCATAACTCAAAAAGGTCTTGCAGAGACCATTCGAGAAGAAGTAAAAAATCCCTTTATAAAAAGTTTTATTGTCATATTAATTTTGTCTGCAATAGTGGTTGGTAATGCCGCTTATGAGGCGGGTAATATCAGTGGAGGTGTATTAGGTTTGGAAACTGTTTTTGGAAGTCCAAAGTTAAAACTAGGTGATATTTCAATAAATTGTTATAGTCTCATAATTGGTTTGATTGCTTTTGTATTGCTTTACATTGGAAATTACAAAATACTTGAAAAAACACTTATTGGCTTGGTGATTATTATGAGTTTATCATTTTTGATTACGGCCATCGTGACTAAACCAGATCTGATAGTAGTGTTAAAGGGTTTGTTTAGTTTTAAAGCCCCAAAAGGAAGTCTATTAACTATTATTGGCTTAATAGGGACTACAGTTGTGCCTTATAATTTATTTCTTCATTCTTATTTAGTTAAAGAAAAATGGCAAAAAAGTTCAGATTTAAAATTTGCAGTAAGAGATGCTTATATTGCTGTTATTTTAGGGGGGATTGTTTCTATGAGTATTATTATTTCTGCGGCGGCCATACCATCCAAAGAAATTAATAGTGCCGTAGATTTGGCATTAGCACTTGAACCTTTATTTGGAAGTTTTTCAAAGTACTTTTTAGGAATTGGATTGTTTTCTGCAGGTATTACAAGTGCCATAACAGCGCCATTAGCAGCTGCTTATGTGGCCAATGGTTGTTTGGGTTGGAATACCGGATTGCGTTCGTTTAAGTTCAGATTTGTGTGGATATTTATTTTAGGCCTAGGGGTTTTATTTTCTTCTATGGGCTTTAAATCTATAGAAATCATCAAGTTTGCTCAGGTTACTAACGGACTTTTATTACCTTTAATAGCCGCGATTTTAATTTGGATTATGAATAAATCCTCTATACTCGGCGTCAATAAAAACACCAAAATAAAAAACATCATAGGTCTGCTCATACTTGCAGTTACCTTGTTTTTAGGAGCTAAAAGTATTTTGAGCGTATTTAATTTATTGTAATGAAAACTAAATGTATCGATATTAATGTTGATGTTGGAGAAGGTATAGGAAATGAATCCATTTTAATGCCCTTAATTTCTTCATGCAATATTGCTTGTGGTGGTCATGCAGGTGATTCAGAAACGATGCGAATGGTTGTGAAACTCGCTACAGCATACAATGTTAAAATAGGAGCACATCCTTCATTTCCAGATAAAGCAAATTTTGGACGTAAAGATATGGACATCTCTTGCGCCGCCTTGTATACTTCTATAAAAGGGCAGATAGATGATTTATTGATTATTTTGAAAGAAGAAAAAGCCCAATTAAATCATGTGAAACCTCATGGAGCTTTATATAATCTGGCCGCAGTTGATGATAAAAAGGCTTCTGTTATTATTGAGGTGATGAAAAATTTTATCTTACCTGTTAAAATATTTGTGCCATATAATTCAGTAATTGAAAAAATGGCGATTGAAAATAATATTCCAATTAAGTATGAGGCCTTTGCTGATAGAAATTATAATGATGATGGCACACTGGTTTCAAGAAGTGAAAACAACGCATTGATAAATGACTCTGAGCAAATGTTTGACCATGTTTTTAGAATGATTTCTTATGATAAAGTTAAAACAATTAGTGGTGCCGAAATTAAAATGATAGCTGATACATTTTGTATTCATGGAGATAACCCAAGAGCCGTCAATTTGATTCAAGATTTAAGTAAAAAGTTGCAAGAAAAGGGGTTACAAATAAAGTAAATCATGGCTTTTAATCTTCATTATAAACGATTTGGAGAACGTTCTATTTTAATAGAATGGCCAGCGATGATAGATGAAAATATTCTAAGGGATATTATTAGGTTTAAAGATCAAATTTTTAAAAATAACATTAAAGAAATAGTTGAATTAAAATCAGCATATAACTCGTTATTAATTATTTATGATTCTATTTGTAGGAATTTTGAAAAGGATGCAGAATTATTAAAAAAGTTGTATGAATCGGCAGATTTACAACATGACATTGTGTCAAAACTATGGAAAATACCTGTTTGTTATGATCCTATTTTTGGTATAGATTTGCAAGCTATTTCAAAGGAGAAAGGAATCTCAATTAATGAAATCATTAACAGGCATTCACAAGCAATTTACACGGTTTATTTTATTGGATTTTTACCTGGATTTTTATATTTAGGGGGTCTGAATAAAAGTTTATTTGTTCCTAGAAAAGCAACACCGCGATTAAAAGTAGAACGGGGTTCTGTGGCTATTGGTGAAAACCAAACTGGAATATATCCAAAGGAAAGCCCTGGTGGATGGAATATTATTGGTAATTCCCCTATTTCTTTTTTTGATGTAACTAAAGAAATACCGTGTTTTTCGCAACCTGGTGATCAGATTGTTTTTTATCCTATATCATTGCGGGAATATGAAAATATCAAAACACTCGTCGATGAAGGTGTCTATCAAATGGAAAGTGAGGTGCTTGATGGTTGAAGTTTTAAAAGCTGGTTTTTATGATTCTATCCAAGATTTAGGGCGTTTGGGTTATCAACAATATGGTGTGCCAACGTCAGGTGTTATGGATATGTTTTCTGCTTTAAAAGCAAATAATTTATTAGGAAATGACAGTAAGGTAGCTGTTATGGAAATGACTATGACCGGACCAATACTTAAGTTTCATTGTAATACTGCCATATGTATTACTGGTGCGGATTTATCACCAAGTTTAAATGGAAATCCAGTTAAAATAAATGCGGTTCAAAAAGTTGATAAGGGAGACACATTATCTTTTGGAAAACTTAACCATGGTTTTAGAAGTTATTTATCTGTTTTAGGAGGGTTTAATGCTGAAAGTGTGCTTCAAAGTAAAAGTATGTATCAAGGT
The DNA here is from genome assembly GCA_024643405.1 of Flavobacteriales bacterium. Lineage (GTDB taxonomy): Bacteria > Bacteroidota > Bacteroidia > Flavobacteriales > Flavobacteriaceae > Yeosuana. Next base: position 6,086 of record JAHENA010000034.1, read on the forward strand.
ATTACAAAACAGTTTAAAATAGATAAAAATGACGTATTGGATATTGTTTCTGATTCCTCACCAGGATTTATTAAGAAACATGCTTCAATTAAATGGGATGATACTTTTTTTAAAACTAAAATGATAAATGTATATAAGGGACCAGAGTTTGATCATCTGTCCAAAATCCAATTAGAGCAACTGTTTTCTAGTGATTTTACTATTTCAAAAAATAATAACAGAATGGCCTATCAACTGGAAGAAAAATTTGAAAATAAATTAGAACCCATTTTAACTTCTTTGGTTATTCCGGGAACTGTTCAGCTAACACCCGCCGGAAATCTAATCGTTCTTATGCGAGATTGCCAAACTACTGGTGGTTACCCAAGAATATTTCAACTTGAAGAAAAAGCTATGGATATATTAGCTCAAAAATATATTGGTCAAAAAATAAAGTTCCAATTAATAACCTAAAGGAATAATTATTGGCTGATATATAAAAGATGGTCTGAAACATGATCTCCCAAAATAGAAATCATGTATAAATTAGAATTGTTTGAATCCTCAATATCAGCATATTTATTATTTCTCAAAATTCTATTTACCAAATCAGGAGTCGTATTGCTGTGACCAACTACTAAAATGGTTTTTCCTTCGGTATCTTTCAAAAATTTAGAAATATCTATAGTTTTTGGGTCATATAAAACGAGGTTGAGTTTGTTTTTTGAAGCGGTCGGTTGCGCTGTTTCTTTGGTTCTGTAATAATTAGTTGAATATATCGCATCAAAATTAATATTTTTAAATACTTCATTCCAATGTTGAGCTCTTTGTATTCCAATGTCTATAAGATGTGGATTGTCATTATTGGAATCACTTCTATCTTTTTCTGCATGCCTGATAAAATAATAAGTTGAGGTCATTTGGTTTACTTTGCTTTCAGTTGCTTTCTCTTTGTTTTCGCAGGATGTCAGGATGAGTATGGAAAGAATAATGATAGAAAAATATTTCATAAAAATATATTGATTATATAATAATAGTTTAATTAAAGATATGAATGTAAGGAAAATTATGATATTGTTTTATGCATAATATACATTCCTCTATAATGGTGAAGCATTAATTCAAAATTCAACCGTTTTGTTGATGAAATTTTAAATCCGTTTTTTTTGTAAAACTGAAGGGCTCTTTCTTTTGTATCCATGGCTTCCAGCCAAATAAATCTCATGTCATTTTCTTTGGATTTTTGTTCAATCCAATCTAATAATTTCTGAGCAATACCTATGCCTTGAGAGTCTTGACTTAAATAAATTCTGTGTAAATAAGTTCCAGACTTTTCTGAAAACATATCAAGTGGTTTATTATAAACAAACCTGATAAGACCCTCAATTTTTGACTTGTAGTAAACAAAAAAGTAATTGGAATGCAATTCAGCGAGTTCTTCTTCAAAATTTTTTAAACCATAGCACCTGTTTAAATACCAAACACAATCGTTATTTTTCCAGAGGTGTCTATATTCTGGAGGATAAATTTTACGGGAAAGATCCATTAATTTTTTATGATCATTAATGGTTATTTCAGCCAGTTGAATATTCTCTGAAATTGTAATCATTAAAACTAGGCCAATTCAAGGGCAATTTCAATCATATCTTTAAAAGTAGTTTCTCTATCACTGCTAGAAGTGCGCTCTCCTGTTACCAAAGAATCTGAAATGGTTAAAATACTCAAAGCGCGAACATTATGTTTAGCCGCAACGGTATATAAACCTGCACTTTCCATTTCTACACAAAGAACTCCAAATTTGGACCATTTTTTATAGGACTCAAAATCATCAGCATAAAATTCATCAGAAGTAAAAATATTACCAGCTTTAATTTGAATATTTTTTGCTTTAGCGGCATGAATCGCTTTTTCAAATAATTCAAAGTTTGCTGTTGGCGCAAAATCAGCACCTCCAAACCTAAGTTCGTTAATACCTGAATTTGATGAAGCAGCCATCGCCAATACAATATCTCTTATTTTTACATGTGCTTGGTAAGAACCTGCGCTTCCAACCCGAATTAAATTTTTGACCCCGTATTCGGTAATTAATTCATGTGCATAAATTGAAATACTTGGCACACCCATTCCAGTTCCCATCACAGAAATACGTTTACCGTTGTAGGTGCCGGTATAGCCCAACATCCCTCTAATTTTATTAAAACAAACGGGGTTTTCCAAAAATGTTTCAGCAATCCATTTGGCTCTTAACGGATCACCAGGAAGTAAAATGGTTTCAGCAATCTCGCCTTTTTTAGCCTCTATATGTACGCTCATTAGATTATTGTAAAAAAATATTTAATTAATAATTTAACTTAGAAATACGGCCTTTAAGGATTGCAATACCAGAAGAAGTTCCTAGTCTTTGTGCTCCTAAATTGATATATTCTATGGCTGTTTTAGCATCTTTAATACCGCCTGAAGCTTTTATTTTTGTTGAATCTTTTGCAACACGCTTCATGAGTTTAATATCTTCAACTGAAGCCCCTCTCGTTCCAAAACCCGTTGATGTTTTTATAAAATCGGCACCACCTTTAATGGCTAGTTCACTAGCTTTTAAGATTTCATCTTCTTCAAGATAACAAGTTTCTAAAATAACTTTTAAAATATGATTAGGCATAATGCGCTTTACGGCTTCTATATCTTTCCATACATTATCAAAGTCTTGACTTTTAAAGTAACCAAGATTTATAACCATGTCAATTTCATCGGCACCGTCATCTATAGCTGTTTTTGCTTCATGTACCTTAGCTTGTGTGGACATGGCTCCTAATGGAAAACCAATAACACTGCAAACTTTTACTGAGGTATTTTGTAATTGTTGCTTTGCTAAAGAGACATAACAACTATTCACACAAACGGAGAAGAAGTTATAAGTAATGGCTTCATCACAAAGTTTAATTATTTCATTCTTACTTGCTGTGGATTTAAGAAGTGTATGATCTATATATGTATTAAGAAGCATTTAGCTAGGTGTTTTTATTTAAAATAACAGGAATATAAAGGTACAACAATACCTTAAATTAAAAATTTGAACCAGTAATTATTTTGTGTACAAAAGAATTTTCTAATCTAACGTTCTATTTTTGAATAAATATCTGCAGATAATTGAGCTTTGGTCATTTTAATTTCTTGTGATGCGCTAATTCTGTCTGCGCCAATTTGGAGATATTTTAAAGCCGTTTCGTAATCTTGTATACCACCGGCAGCAACAATCTTCACATGGTCTTTAACCGTTTTTTTAATGATTTTTACTGCGGTAAAAGTAGCTCCGCTATTCGTGAACCCAGTTGAAGTCTTTATATAATCAACTTTAGCATCCATACAAATTTCACAGGCTTTGATAATTTCGTTCTTATTGAGTTTGCTAATTTCAATGATCACTTTTAAAGTTTTGCCATTAATGGCCAATTTTACATCAATAATGTCTTTTAATAGGGACAAATAACTTTTACTTTTTAATGATCCAATATTTAGTACCATTTCAATTTCATCGGCACCTTGTTCTATTGCCTTTCTGGCCTCAAAAGCTTTGGCTTGTGTTGACATAGCTCCTAATGGAAAACTAACAGTTGAACAGATTTTTATAGAAGTTTTACTTAATAACTGTTTGGCCAGTGGCACATAACAACTATTAATACAAATAGCATGATAATTATTTTGAAGCGCTTCATTGCACAGGTTTACAATATCGTGATTTGTTGTACATGAATTTAATTGTGTAAAATCAAGGAATGCATTAATATCCGTCATAAGTAGGTTTTATTAAGATTTGATAAAAACGATAAAATTTAAGAGGGAATTGTCAAATTAATTATTCGATGAAAGGGGCGATTTAATCGACAAAACAAATTTAATAAAATTATTAATATAGCGGTTAAAAAAAACGTTTTTTTATTCTTTTATTTAATTATTCAAAGAATTTATATTAAAAAAAGCAATGTTCATCTCTTTAAATTTTATAAAGATTTGATTCGCATTGCTTTTTAACTAACCAACCACTATAAAGACGGTTAAAAACTGCTTTTGTTACAATTATTAGAATTCTTCAGTCACCAGGTTGCCTTGATTTCTAAAAACTAAATTATCGTCAAAGGCATCTAAAAGTATAATGCTATCTGTAGTGACTTTTCCAGATAAAATTTCTTTACTTAAAGCATTCAAAACTTCTTTTTGAATCACCCTCTTTACAGGCCGTGCACCGTATTCTGGATTGTATCCTTTTATTGCTAAATATTTAATCGCTTCAGGTGTGGCATCAAATGTAATGCCTTGCTTTGCAATCATTTTTGTAATACCTTTTATTTGCAGGCCTACAATTTCCACAATGTTTTCTTTTGTTAGTGGTGTAAACATAATAGTATCATCTATTCTATTTAAAAACTCCGGTCTTATGGTTTGTTTTAATAAACCTAAAACATCAATTTTTGCAGCTTCAATAGCGGAATCTATGTTTTTTGTAGATTCAAATCGTCCCTGTATCAAATGACTTCCTAAATTGGAGGTCATAATAATTATAGTGTTTTTAAAATCGGCGACTCTTCCTTTATTATCAGTTAATCTTCCTTCATCTAAAACCTGCAATAAAATATTAAAGGTATCAGGATGCGCTTTTTCAATTTCATCCAATAGAATTACCGAATATGGTTTTCTCCTAACAGCTTCTGTTAATTGACCACCCTCTTCATATCCAATATATCCTGGAGGTGCACCAACCAATCTGCTTACAGCATGTCGCTCCTGATATTCGCTCATATCAATTCTTGTCATGGCATTTTCATCATCAAACAAATATTCAGCCAAGGCTTTTGCTAACTCCGTTTTACCAACTCCAGTAGTTCCCAAAAACAAGAATGTTCCTATGGGTTTTTGAGGGTTTTGTAGGCCAGCTCTGCTTCTTCTCACGGCATCACTAACGGCTATAATGGCCTCGTCTTGCCCTATCACACGCTTATGTAATTCGTCTTCAAGTTTCAATAATTTTTCTCTTTCACTTTGAAGCATTTTAACAACAGGAATACCGGTCCATTTGGCTACTACTTCGGCAATGTCATCATAGGTAACTTCTTCTTTAATAAGAGAACTTCCAGATTGATTTTCTTGCAGTTCTTTTTGAAGTTTTTCTAATGACTCTTGAGCGTCTTTTATTTTCCCATAACGTAATTCTGCTACTTTACCATAATCACCATCTCGCTCAGCCCGTTCTGCATCTAATTTAAAGTTTTCAATATTCAATTTTATTGTCTGAATATTGTCCACTACGGCTTTTTCGCTTTTCCATTTAGCATTAAGTTCATTTCGTTCTTCTTTAATATTCGCTAAATCGGTGCGTAAAATTTTTAATTTAACTTCATCTTTTTCACGCTTGATTGCTTCAATTTCAATCTCAAGTTGCATGATTTTTCTATCTAAAACATCTAATTCTTCAGGTTTAGAATTAATTTCCATGCGCAATTTTGAGGCGGCCTCATCCATTAAGTCAATGGCTTTATCTGGCAAGAATCTATTGGTAATATAACGTTGAGATAATTCAACAGCCCCAATAATGGCCTCATCTTTAATTCTAACTTTATGATGTGTTTCATATTTTTCTTTAATACCACGTAATATGGATATGGCACTTTCAGTGTCTGGTTCATACACCATTACTTTTTGAAAACGACGTTCTAATGCTTTATCTTTTTCAAAATATTTTTGATATTCATCTAAAGTTGTGGCTCCAATAGCTCTTAATTCTCCTCTTGCCAAAGCTGGTTTTAAAATATTAGCGGCATCCATGGCACCTTGGCCGCCACCGGCGCCCACCAGGGTATGTATTTCATCAATAAAAAGTACAATATCACCTTCGCTATTGGTTACTTCTTTGATGACGGCTTTTAATCGTTCTTCAAACTCACCTTTATATTTGGCACCGGCAATTAAGGCACCCATATCCAAAGCAAATATTTGCTTATCTCTTAAATTTTCTGGGATATCTCCATCAACAATTCTATGCGCCAAACCTTCAGCAATAGCAGTTTTACCAGTACCTGGTTCACCAACTAAAATGGGGTTGTTTTTGGTTCTTCGCGATAAAATTTGCAGAATTCTGCGTATTTCTTCATCTCTACCAATAACAGGATCTAACTTACCATCTTTTGCAAGTTGATTTAAGTTTTTAGCATATTTATTAAGTGCATTATAAGTTTCTTCCTGACTTTGAGAAGTTACATTTTCACCTTTACGTATGTCATCAATTGCAGCTTGTAAGGTTTTTTCAGTAACACCTTGGTCTTTTAGCATTTGTGCAATTTTGCTTTCTGATTTAAAAACAGCTAAAATTAAATGCTCAACAGAAACAAATTCATCTTTCATTTTTTTAGCAATGATAGAGGCTTCATTTAATGTTTTGCCCGCTTCTCTTGAAAAAACAATATCTCCGCCAGTAACTTTGGGAAAACTTTGAATTTGTTTATCAAGGGCTTGTTCTAAAATATTAATATTGACATTTAATTTTTTTAAAATGAATGGTAGAACATTTTCATCAACTTCAAAAATGGCTTTAAAAATATGTTCATTTTCAATTTGCTGGTTACCGAAACTTTGAGCAAGTTGTTGTGCTTGCTGAATAGCTTCTTGCGATTTTATTGTGAAATTATTAAGGTTCATATCTTTTTTATTTTTTTCTTTTTAATAGATTTGTTCAATAATCTTACCAACATAGTTTAGAAGACAAAACGTCAGTTAAAGTCAATGATAGTGTGACTTTTAGGCAGTTTGTAAGATTATGAAAGAGCAACCGACAAACCTATTATAAAATACAAAATATGGGACTATTTGACAAGCTATTTAACAGTTCATCTGAAACAGTAGTTAAAAACGAAATACCTTGGATAGCATTAAATTCTACAAATCAACTAAACGAAATCATTCAAAAATCCTCAATAAAAACACAAATTATTTTTAAACATTCTACTCGTTGCGGTGTTAGCAGAATGGTTTTAAATCAATTTGCAAAGGATTACAATTTTAAAGAAAGGGATTTTGACCTATACTATTTGGATTTATTAAGTTACCGAGAAATTTCAAATCAAATTGCTCGAACTTTTGAAGTTTACCATGAATCCCCTCAATTATTAATAATCAAAAATGGTATTGTTGTACTTCATGAGTCACATGGTGCAATAAAGGATATTGATTTTTCTAAGTATATTTAGAAGGTTTTAGTTAACACTTAATTATAAAAAATTTACCAAATTTAATAAAGTCATGAAATCAAACTACTTATTTGTATATGGAACTCTATTAAAAGGGTTTGATAGTTATATGTCTAAGTTTTTAGACAAAAATTCTGACTTTATTGGTGAAGGCTTTATTCACGGAAAATTATTTGAAATTTCATGGTATCCTGGGGCTGTTTTAAGCAAAGAGTCGTCAGAAAGAGTTTATGGTCATATTTTCAAGATTTATGAATATGACAAGACTTTCAAAATCTTAGACGATTATGAAGGTGTTGGTGATACTACTGCTCAATATCCAAACGAATACAGAAGAGAATTGATTGATGCTTATTTGATTGACGGTACAATGATTAGGACTTGGGTTTATGTATATAATAATCCTACAGAACATTTAAGATTAATAGTTTCTGGAGACTATTTAAAAGAAATTTAATATTATTAAAACAAAAACTCCCAAATACTATTGGGAGTTTTAATTTTAGTTAAATGAATACGAATTTATAATATTTTTTAACTGGAGTTTTAAATCTTCACTGGTATCATAAATCATTTGTTCTTCAGATGGGAAGGGCACAGCACGTCTTTCTAAAAAGGGTATTAGGTTCGTTTCTAAAGCTCTGCGGTCACCACTAGAAGTGGCATAAATATGTTCGAATACAAATTGGCTAGTTACCGGAAATGCATCTACCAATTGGTTGGTATTTAGATTAACATATTCCACCTTACCAGTAACTTGGGTTGCTTTAAACTGAGTAAACTCATAATACTCACAACGTACCGTTTTTAAATTATCTACCTGTATAGTGTTACCAAGACTATCTTTTACAACTTGCCCTCTATCATCCAACAAGTTTTTTTTACCATCGGCAATTTGCTTTTCTTTAATAACTTGTCTCTCTTTAATTTGCTCTGGAGACACATTAATGTCTCTTAAGTTAACGCGCATATTATAATCATAAGTAATTTTATCTTCAGGAGCACTATGATACACTGCCCAAAAGTTATTAAGACCGTAGCTGCTAAAATTTAACAAATCGTTTTCAAGTCTAGTTGGAATTACTTTTTGTGTATCATTAACCATATTAACCAAAACAAAATCGGTTCCTTTATTATGAGCTAATTCCATAAGCTCGCGTACATCTTTATAATTTGGGTTGATATCTTCAATATCGCTTAAAGATTGATAAGCCGTTCTAAAATCCAACTTATTATTAGAGTTTAATAAGGCCGTAGCATTTTTATAAAGTTGTTGAGAAGCATTATTTTTATAATTTATAATATCATTATTGTAATTATTAAAATCAAAACGTACTTCTTTATTATTTACGTATAAGGGGAGTAATGGTTTAATACGTTCCTGTCTAGCATCTAAACCAACATAAGCGTCATAAATACGAATATAGTTTTCGGGATTTTTATCTTTTTTCAGAAAATCAATATTACTTAAATCACGCACTGTCGCTTTGCTATAAGCTTCATGAAGCATGATTATAAAATCTGTTTTTCCTTTTTTGTCTTTGTTTGTTCGCAATTTACCAATGGCATCATAAATAGCCTGATCGTAATTGCCAACACTCACTGCTTTTTCAATTTTTTTACTAGTGCTACAGGATAGTATTAGTGTGATAATTAGTGTAGAAAGTAATATTTTTTTCATTTGTTCAAGATTTTGGGTTATTGAAATATTGTTCCAATAGTGGTGCCAAAATACAAAATAAACAGATAAAAAGCTAATATATCCGTTAAAATGTAAATTATTTTAACAATAAGTGCGATTTATCTTATAATATATTGCAAATAAGCAATAATTTTGAAGCAAAAATACAAAAACCTGTTCTGACCCTCTTTTTAAAAATGTAGACTCATGATAATACATCAAGGCAATTAATAAAATGAATTATCATTAACATGCCTTATCTGATAGGGATTTTCAAGTCTGTAAGTCATTTGAAGTCTTATGCTCTAAATGAAATCTTTATATCTAGATTTTTTTTAGGGTTATGTTTAAATATTGTATAAATTTAAAAAACACAAGCAAAGTCGGTGGTATTTGAAAATGATATATGAATTAATTTTTTTTGAAGATGAGTAAATCTCTTAATGAAGTAAAAGCGAATTTTGGTACGCTTCCCGTTTTTTTAACAGCAATTTCAACTATTCTTGGTGCTGTAATGTTTCTTCGATTTGGTTACGCTACAGGATCTGTTGGGTTTATGGGGACTTTGCTTATAATTTTTATTGGACATTTAGTTACCATTCCTACTGCTATGGCATTAGCAGAAATAGCAACGAATCAAAAAGTTGAGGGTGGTGGTGAGTATTTTATTATTTCTAGGTCTTTTGGAGTAAATATTGGTGCGGCTATTGGCATCGCTTTATATTTATCACAGGCTATAAGTGTCGCCTTTTATGTGATTGCTTTTGGTGAAGCCTTTGATGCCATAAAGCCTTGGGTCGAATCTGAATTTGGTTACATTCTTTATGATAATAGGTTATTCACCATTCCTGCTTTATTATTATTAATATCATTAATGGTAACCAAAGGGGCTGATTTAGGAATGAAGGCGTTATATGTTGTAGTCACTATTTTAGCAGTTTCATTGATATTATTCTTTATGGGTTCAACACCATATAACGACGTTTTTGATAGTTCTTCGCTCTTTAAAAGTATGGATTCTGAAAATGGATTTTTTTATGTTTTTGCAATCATATTTCCGGCTTTTACAGGTATGACAGCAGGTGTTGGGCTTTCGGGTGACTTAAAGGATCCGAAAAAATCAATTCCTTATGGTACCCTAACGGCTACCATTACCGGTATGATTATTTATGTTTTTATTGCCTATAAATTGTTTAGCTCTGCATCACCTACTGATTTAGTGAATGATCAATTAATAATGGGAAAAATTGCGTTGTGGGGTCCAATAATTCCAATTGGTTTGGCAGCAGCCACAATTTCTTCTGCCTTAGGATCATTTATGGTGGCCCCAAGAACATTGCAGGCGATAGGAGGTGATCAGGTCTTTCATAATAAATTTGTAAATTTTTGGATTTCTAAAGGAACAAAAAAAAATAATGAGCCTCGGAATGCCACTATTTTCACAAGTGTTATTGCACTTATTTTTGTGTTGATGGGAGATGTTAACGCCGTGGCTGAAATAATATCGATGTTTTTCATGGTAACCTATGGGTCACTTTGTTTAATTTCCTTTATGCAGCATTTTGCGGCTGACCCTTCTTACAGACCCTCATTTAAATCAAAATGGTATTTGTCTTTGATTGGGGCTATTATGTGTGTTTATCTCATGTTTAAAATAAATACACCATATGCAATGGCAGCGATTGCTCTTATGGTCGTTCTTTATTTTTATATTTCAATAAAGAGTAATACCAGTAAAGGGATGGCTAATATTTTTCAAGGTGTTATACACCAGTTTAACAGAACCTTGCAGGTATTCCTTCAAAAAGCAGAAAAAGATAAAGCTGAAGAAGATTGGCGTCCGGCAGTTTTATGTTTATCTAAAGATAGTTTTGAAAGGTATAGCGCCCTTGAAATGATGAAATGGATTTCTTATAGATATGGATTTGGGACCTATATTCATTTTGAAAAAGATAATTTTTCTAAAGAATCCAAACTAAAAGCTGAGAAGAAATTAGAGAAATTAATAAAAATATCCTCCTCAAGTAAATCCAATGTATTTTTGGAAACCCTTATTTCTCCGTCAAATACGGCTGCTATTGTACAGGCTATTCAGCAACCAGGTATTTCTGGTCAACCTAATAACATGATGTTGTTTGAATATAAAAAAGGAGAAACAGAATGGCTAAAAAGCATCATTGATAATTACAGTGTATTAAAAACAGCAGAATATGATTTGTGTATTTTAGCTACTTCTGACAAAGGGTTTGGTTATAAAAAAGATATTCATGTTTGGATTAGCAAGGACGATTATGAAAACGCTAATTTAATGATATTGCTCTCTTATATTATACTAGGACATAGGGATTGGAAAAAAGGACAGATCAAGATTTTCGCAACGTTTCCAACTGAAAGTTTAAAACAAGAAAAAGAACATTTAATTCAATTAACGTCCAGTGGTCGTTTACCAATTTCAGCTAATAACATCCGTGTTATTGCCTTAGACGAAGGTGGAAGCAAATTAGATTTAATAAATGAGTATTCACAAGATGCAGACCTTACGGTTATTGGTTTTCAGGAAAGTAAAGGTAATAAAAGTATGGATATTCAATTCTTTGATGGATATGATAAAATTGGAAATGTATTATTTGTGAATACCTTAACTTCTAAATTTATAAAATAGAACCCTTATAATACTGGGAAGCCTTTTAAATAAATTTATTTAAAAGGCTTCTTATTAATATATTACTTTAATTTATTTTTTTTTAGGAATATAAACCGGAAGCAATTGTGTTTTTACTTCACCAAAACCTATGCGTGTTCCGTCTTTTTCACAATGACCTCTCATGATTACTGTATCCAGATCATTAATAAATTTCCGTTCCGAACCATCTTTCATTTTAATAGGTTTTTCACCGCGCCAGGTTAATTCTAGCATAGAACCGTATGAATCTGGTGTAGGTCCCGAAATAGTGCCGCTACCCATCATATCGCCAGAATTGATTGGACAACCATTGACCGTATGATGCGCTAATTGCTGCGACATATTCCAATACATATATTTGAAATTGGTAGTAGAAACAACCGTTTCTTTAGCGCCTTTTGGCTGAATGGCAACTTCTAAACTAATATCAAAACTCTTTTTTCCTTTGCATTGTAAATAAGGTAATTGTGGCTTTATTGGTTTAGGTCCTTCAACTCGGTAGGGTTCTAAAGCATCTAAGGTTACAATCCAAGGAGAAATAGAAGACGCGAAATTTTTCGATAAAAACGGCCCTAAAGGCACATATTCCCATTTTTGAATATCTCTGGCACTCCAGTCATTAAACAAAACCAATCCAAAAATATATTCTTCAGCTTCATTAACTGGAATGGGTTCTCCTAAATCATTAGCATCCGTGGTGATAAAGGCCATTTCCAATTCAAAATCAACTAATTTAGAAGGTCCGAAGGTAGGCTCTGTAGCACCTTCTGAAAACGTTTGTCCTTGTGGTCTGTGGACTGGTATTCCCGAAGGTATGATAGACGAACTTCTTCCGTGATAGCCAACAGGAATGTGCAACCAATTTGGTAACAAGGCATTATTCGGATCTCTAAACATGGTGCCTACATTGGTAGCATGTTCAATACTTGAGTAAAAATCTGTGTAATCACCTATTTGAACCGGTAATTGCATTTCAATCTCATCCAATCTAAACAGAACGATTTCTTTATGCTGTTTGTTATTTTTAAGCGTTTCGTTCTCAAAATCAAAAATTTCAGCGATTCTGCCTCTAACCGCTCTCCAGGTTTTTCTGCCATCGGCAATGAAATCATTCAAAGAATCCTGAAGAAAAATATCGTCAGTTAATGCAATTCCTTCAAAATAACCTAATTGATGCAAGGCACCAAGATCAATGGCTGTATCTCCAATGCGAGTTCCAATAGTAATAATATCATCGCGCGTAAGAAAAACACCGAAAGGAATATTCTGTATTGGGAAATCAGAATTTTTATCGACGTGTAACCATGATTTTCTATCTGGATTATTTGCTGAAATTAACATGTCTCTTTATTTTTATTTTTTTATGAAATTCTATTCAAACCTACACATTTTTTTTATTTTAAATAAAAAAAACAATCAAAATGTATGTTCTTTTTAATCGTTGATAAAACGGTTAAAAACTTATAGGTAAATATATATTTTTTAATGAATTAAACTAATCTATTTGCTATTTTTGCGCCATTCTTTAACTACAAAAATAATTTATGCAACGCGACGAACAGATTTTTGAACTCATACAAGCTGAGAAGGATAGACAATTACACGGTATTGAACTTATTGCTTCAGAAAATTTTGTAAGCAATCAAGTGATGGAAGCGGCTGGTTCAGTTTTAACCAATAAATATGCGGAAGGTTACCCTGGAAAGCGTTATTATGGAGGCTGTGAAGTGGTAGATGAAGTAGAACAAATAGCCATTGACAGAGCAAAAACCTTGTTTGGTGCGGAATATGTGAACGTACAGCCACACTCGGGAAGTCAGGCAAATACAGCGGTGTATCATGCATGTTTAAATACAGGAGACAAAATTTTAGGATTTGATTTATCTCATGGAGGTCATTTAACTCACGGCTCACCAGTGAATTTTTCAGGTAAATTATACAATCCGGTATTTTACGGGGTAGAGCAGGAGACTGGTGTTTTGAATTATGACAAAATACAAGAAATTGCAACCAAAGAACAACCAAAATTAATTATTGCTGGAGCTTCTGCCTATTCACGTGATATTGATTTTAAACGTTTCAGAAAAATAGCTGATAGTGTAGGGGCTATTTTATTGGCAGATATTTCACATCCTGCAGGTTTAATTGCGAAGGGTATTTTAAATGATCCATTACCACATTGTCACATCGTGACTACCACAACGCATAAAACCTTGCGTGGCCCTCGAGGAGGTATGATCATGATGGGACAAGATTTTGATAATCCTTTTGGTCAGACTTTAAAGAATGGTAGCTTAAAGAAAATGTCAGCCCTATTAGATTCAGCTGTATTTCCAGGAAATCAGGGTGGGCCGTTAGAGCATATTATCGCAGCAAAAGCCATTGCCTTTGGAGAAGCCTTAACGGATGAGTTTTTACATTACCAATTACAAGTAAAGAAAAATGCTGATGCAATGGCAAAAGCCCTAGTCAATAAAGGGTATCATATTATTTCTGGTGGCACTGATAATCATATGATGTTGATAGATTTACGCAACAAAAATGTATCTGGTAAAGATGCGGAACAGGCATTAGTGAAGGCCGATATTACAGTAAATAAAAACATGGTACCGTTTGATGATAAATCACCGTTTGTAACCTCAGGAATACGTGTAGGAACGGCGGCTATTACCACAAGAGGTTTAAAGGTGGAAGATATGGCAGTCATAGTTGATTTAATTGACGAAGTGATTGAAAACTATGAGAATGAAGCGGTTTTAGAAGCGGTTAAATTGAAGGTTAATAAAATGATGAAAGGCAAACCGTTGTTTGTGTAAAATCAATAAAATATGAATAAAAAAAATCCTGCTTATTTAGCAGGATTTTTTAGGATACAGATTAGAAGATAAGTTTGATGCCATAATATTTACAAACAGGTTTTTTATTTGGCAATATTTATTCTTTTTGACATTAAAAGGAATAGCCCATATTAAAGAAAAAACCATTCATTGTAGGTGTAACTTCTGTTATAATAAAGTTTGTTTTTACTTTTATTTTTAAGCCTACACCTGTATTTACAGTGGGTATTAAAAAGGTTTTCTTGCTATCTCCAACGCTTTGATAATTTTTTATTACATGGTCAGACATCATTAATAACCCAGCACCAACACCTAAATACCCATAGGGAATAATTTGTTTTGAATTTGTTTGAAACTTAATTCCAAATGGAATAATATTAAGCATTTGCCATCTATAATTTTGTTCAGAATTTGAATGTTGATAATCTAAATTATTTTCTTTGCTGTTCCAATGTTGAAATATAATTCCTGTTAAATAAGAAAATGTATTTGTTTTCTCAATAAATGTTTTGTCTCTGTATATTGCAACTCTAAAATGTAATTCTTTTGAATTTAAACTAAAAGGAATTCCTGATAAAATAGTATAATTATATTTGAAAGGTTCTTTGTATTTAAGAATTGGGTATTCTGTTATGAAATTAGTATTATATTCAATAATGTTTTTACTAATTGATTTTTCTCCAAAATTTAATTTATTGTCCTTTTTTGATTTATTATTTGAATCATTTTTCACATAGTTTAAATTTGCTACAAATGTATTTGACGTTTCATGATAGGTCTTGCCATCTAGTTTTATTTCTTTTTTTTTAGGCTTTGATAAGCTTGATTTTCTGAGAGATTCATTATTTAAAACAAAAAACTCTTTTGAATTATTTTCTTTATGCCGCCAAATAAATAAATCTATTTTGCCTTTAATAATTCTTTTTGCAAAAATGAAAGAGGAGTCTTGTGCGTTTTGATTTGTTGTTGCAATTCTAATGCGTTTAAATATTCGTCCAGAACTAAAACCAAATCCATATAATTCATTGGTAGAATATTCTGTTGAAGTAGTGTTGGAAACATTTTTTTTAAAACTAATTTCATGAGCCGATTCAGAATCAATTTTATTTAAAATGTAACCATTAATAGTGTCATTATTTGAATTTATAATATATCCTTTTTCATAATTACTTTGGCTATTTATATGTTGAAATACTTGTAATAAAAATATAAATATCACTAAATTCTTATTCTTCATATAAATGTGTTTAATATTGACTTTAAATAGCTTTTAAATATCTAGATAAATTTTGGTCTGAAAAATATTTTAAAGTTATAATGAAGTATGAACGAAGTTACCAATTTATCTTTAAAAAGGCGATACTCATAAGTCTGTTTTTTTACAAAAAAACGAGTTTATAATACAGTTACACAATTTAAGTTTGCTTGCTATCGCTACACAAATCTAAACTATGAGTATATTAAATTTACTCTGGAAATGTAACATGCTGATATGCTCCTAAATCTGGAGAGATAGTTCTATCAACATTTAAAATATCAAATGGAACCTGACTTGCAAATAGGATGTTGCCCTGGTTATTAGCAGCAGAGTTATCACCAATTATTAATTGGTTAATAAAAGGATCTTTAAAATCGGGGGTTTGATTAAAAATAACACCTTCGTAATGGGTCGTGTCATTAAAATCATAATTAGGACCCTTAAAACTGTTATTATTATCTTCAAAACGTATCAAGCAGTTGGTAAATTTAAAATTGAAAACTACAGCATCATCTTGAATTTCATCTAACAATATTTCAGGATTATCATTTCCATAAATAATACAGTTATTAAAATTGGCTTCGGTTAAATCAGCCAGTATCGCTGTATTATCTGCATCAACAATAAAGTTATTTAATAACACCGAAGGAAATTGCCTAAAACTGTTATCCCAGTAATTGGCTATGGTACAATGCGTAAAATTGTATTTTCCTCCTAATGTGCCGGCAAATGAGGACTGCCCAGATTTGTTAATCACTAGATTTTGAGCGGCAATTGAGGTGTTTCTGCCTAATATTCCAAAGGCACTTGAATTGTATATTTGGCTATTATTAATGTTTAATTTGTTTGAGGCTTCATCAGAATTACCATCACTTAAAACACCTACTGTTGCATTTTTTATAGTGGTATAATTAATGGAATTATCAATACTTCCATCTAAAAGCCAAAGTGCGCTCCATTGTCCTGGAATCTCTGAAAAACTGGGTTCCAAACGGTCGCCTTCCAAAATAACTTCATTTTCTAACAGTTCCTGGTCGGTGCTCAATTCGCCATTAATTTTAATGGAGGCACCTTCAGTCACCAAAAGTCCGGAATTGTTATGAAAATGTAATCGTGCACCGGGATTAATTGTTACCGTTTCACCATTAGGTACTGCAGCAAACCCATAAATCACGTAAGGTTTTTCATTTGTAAAAGTCAGTTCTTCAGGTAATAACTCTCGTCCTTGTATATCTGTTTCTACTAGTTCACCCCCAATATTTAAGGTTAAGGTTTCAATAACTTTGGTGGTATTATCTCTATTAGGATAAATAAAAACAGCATCTTGAACCAGGGTAACCAATTCTACTTTTTGAACATTGGCACTGGAGCTAAATTCAATTTGATCAGTATATAAAAAGGTTCCTGAATTGACAAAAGTTGAAATATCTATGGTAGTTTCTATAAAAATATACAAGCTGTCTTTTGCAAGAATTTCAATATTTTCAAACGTTTTTCCTGAGACACCATCTACATTTAATCTATAGGATGATGCTTCTCCTAAACCTAATTTAACTGACGGAATTAGGATATCATTATTACTCCTGTTGTAAACCTTTAAGTTATAAGTACTAGATCCTATATTAGTAAAAACCGTGTCAAGATAAACAGTGTCTTTTGAAAACTGCAAACTGCCTGTGTACGGTGAAAACTCAAAATCTTTTCTACAAGAACTCCAAAGTAGGACTAAAGAAAAAGTGACTATAAAATATAAGTGACGCTTCATAGGACAAATATAAAAGTTACCTTTTAATATCAATTATTTTTTTCAATATACATTACATGAATAACTCAGTTATTTCTGAAGTTATTCTTGCAGGCCGTTTTGTTTGTACATTTATTAAACACCATATTGTTTCAGATATTGCTAATACAGTATTATTTTGATTATTAGTAATTTCAACAACTCGAGTACAAGTGGCACCTGAATATTTTTTAATATAAGTTTTAAGTTTAATACTATCCTTTAAAAAAGCTTCATTCTTATATTCAATGCAATGATTTGTCATGACCCAAAAATAATTTTCAAGTGTCTCTTGTGAGGCGTTTTTTAACCAATGTTGCTTGGCTATTTCTTGAACCCATTCCACATACCTAATATTATTCACATGATTCAGATCGTCTAAATCCTTTTCATTTACGGTAATAACAGATTCAAAAACTCGCATTTTTATAAAATTATATTACAAAAGTACCCTATTTTTTGTTGTAATTATAAAAAATAGCTTTGAAGGATTCAATAATAAACAGAGAGATTTAATTTTAATACCTTTGCGAGAAATTATTGCATTATGACATTAGATTTTCCTTTAACTTTTAATCCTATTTTGAAAGAACGTATTTGGGGTGGTGAAAAATTAACTACAGTTTTTAAAAAAGGCTCAGAAAAATCAGGAATTGGAGAAAGTTGGGAACTTTCAGACGTTGAAGGAGACATTTCTATTGTTTCAAAAGGTCCTTTAAAAGGTAAATCACTTAAGGAACTCATTCAAACCTATAAGGGTAAATTAGTCGGAGAAAAAGTATACGCTGCTTTTGGAAATAATTTTCCTATACTCATAAAATATATCGATGCTAAAACGCCTTTATCCATTCAGGTACATCCCAGTAATGAATTGGCTAAAACGCGTCATAATTCATTTGGTAAAAATGAGATGTGGTATATTATGGAGGCTGAGGAAAATGCAGAATTGATTGTTGGATTTAATAAAGAACTTACTCAAGAAAGTTATAAAAGCAAGCTTGATGAAGGACAAATTTTAGAGGTTTTAAATAGCGAAGAAATTTCAAAGGGAGATACTTTTTATATCCCTACAGGTCGAGTGCACGCTATTGGCGCAGGAGTGGTCTTAGCAGAAATTCAACAAACTTCTGATGTCACTTATAGAATTTATGATTACAAAAGAGTCGATGTAAAAACAGGTAAAGAAAGAGAACTTCATACAGAATTGGCTTTGGATGCTATTGATTACAAATTGCATGATACTTATAAGACATCGTATACTTTAAAGAAAAATAAATCCAGTGAATTAGTTTATTCTCCATATTTTAAAACAAACATTATTCAGCTTAAAGGAAACTTAAATCAAGACTATTCAAGTTTAGATTCCTTTGTTATTTACATGTGTGTTGAAGGCAATGCTGAAATTAAGTGTGGCCAAAGCATTTTTCAATTGAATCTTGGACAAACCATGTTGTTACCGGCAACCATTAAAAATGTTGAACTAATATCTAAGAATGCTAAATTGTTAGAAGTCTTTTTATAAACTATTGCCTCCATTAAAATAAATCATTAAATCTTGTTGTTATTTATTTTTAATATGATTAATGGCTGTTTCAATGGTCTTCCTCTTAAATCAATAAGGGTTTAATCAAAATTCCTTACTTTAGTTTTTTGTTTATAAATCGAAAAAAATATAACATGTTTGCAAGATTAAAAGGATTTTCAAGGGCATTTTGGACCGCTAATATTGTAGAATTACTTGAGAGAGGTGCTTATTATGGTGTTTTTATTGTCATCACCTTATATTTATCAAGAATTCTTGGATTTACTGATGTCGAAGCTGGTTTAATTTCTGGTATTTTTTCAGGGGGACTTTTTTTATTGCCAACGTTTACGGGGGCATTAGCTGATAAAATAGGATTTAAATATTCCCTTTTAATTGCATTTACTTTATTAAGTATTGGCTATTTTGGCTTAGCAGTGATTCCAACTGTGTTAGAGTCTAACGGCTTAGTAGATTATTCGAATGAGATTATACAATTCACTGGTTTGTTGGAGTCTCCGCAACAATGGGCTATTGTTCCAATTATGATAATTATTATGATTGGTGGTAGTTTTATTAAATCAGTTATTACAGGAACTGTAGCCAAAGAAACCACAAAAGATACGAGAGCTCAGGGTTTCTCTATTTTTTATATGATGGTGAATATTGGTGCTTTTTCTGGTAAAACTGTTGTGAAACCTCTAAGAATGGCCATGGGTGATATGGGATTGGTTTATATTAACTATTTTTCTGCTGGTTTAACAGCCTTAGCCTTAATTATGATTATTCTCTTTTATAAGAGTTCTAAAAATGAAGGTCAAGGAAAGACTATTAGTGAAATCTGGGCGGCTTTGATAAAAGTTTGTAGTAATGGACGATTGCTAGCGCTTATTTTGATTATTACAGGCTTCTGGATGGTACAACATCAATTATATGCAACCATGCCAAAATATGTATTACGTATGGCAGGTGAAGGTGCTTCACCTTCTTGGTATGCCAATGTCAATCCACTGGTTGTGGTATTAACAGTAACCTTTGTAACTAGAATAATGGCAAGTAAAACGCCCTTATTTTCAATGACAGTCGGAATGTTTATTATGCCTTTATCAGCATTGGCAATGGCTTCAGGGAATTTATTGAGTGGAGGAGATATTGACTTAGGTTTTATGAGTATGCATCCTATTGCGTTGATGATGGTTGCTGGTATTGCATTACAAGCCTTGGCAGAGTCCTTCATTTCGCCACGTTATCTTGAGTTTTTTTCATTACAAGCACCCAAAGGAGAAGAAGGTCTTTATCTTGGTTTTAGCCATTTACACTCATTTTTATCTTCAATAATTGGTTTTGGCTTGTCAGGTTGGTTACTGTCCAAATATTGCCCAGATCCAAGACTTTTTGATTCACATGACGCCTGGGCAATAGCATCTAGTAATGCGCATTATATTTGGTACTTCTTTGCCGTTATAGCATTAACATCTGCTATATCATTAATCATTTATGGAAAGGTGATTCATCGATTGGATGCCAAAGTGCAAAAGACATAAAATAAGCTAAATTGTTAGAGTTGTTTTTACAAAAGCACTTAATACGTGTTATTTTTCCTTATTTATTTTGATTCTTTTTAAATTACTTTAAGCCTTGCCATTGGTGTGATTTAAAGGTTTTTAAGACCTTATAATTATGGTTTAGAAATTATAGTCTTTCAGAATTCGGCAAATATTTCTTAAATTGAATAGGATTTTTAAGGGTTGAAAAATAAGCAAATTCAATCGAACAAATAAATAAGAGTAAAAGATGAAACAGATTAATTTTACTTTAAATGGCAAGCCAATATCTTTAGAAGTGCAAGGTCAAGAGTCTTTACTAACAATCATTCGAACCTATTTAGAGCAAACGGGTACCAAATATGGTTGTGGTATTGGAGAATGTGGCGCGTGTACGGTACTTATTGATAAAGAAGCCGTACGTTCCTGTATGACACTTGCAGAAGATATTGAAGGAAAAGAAATCATATCAATAGAAGGCTTAAGTGCCGAAGGAGATTTACATCCCATACAGGAAGCATTTATTGCTCATGATGCCCTGCAATGTGGATTTTGTACTTCCGGAATGATTATGAACGCTTATGGTTTTCTGTTGCAAAACCCAAATCCCAACAGGGACAAAATTATAGTTGGAATGGAATCCAATTTATGCAGATGTGGTGCATACAATCGTATTGTGGATGCCATTGAAACTGCAGGAAAAGAAATGCCTAAAAAAGTGAAATTATGAAATCAGTGATTAAAAACGAAACTGCTTATAGCAGAAGACGATTTATAAAAAATTTAGGTGGAGGCGTAGTGGTTGTGTTTTGCTTGGGCGAAATGTCATTCAGCTCCCTTTTTGCACAAGATGGTCAACCCATTGAAGAGCTTGATTTTAATGCCTACCTGCGCGTAAAAGAGGATGGCAGAGTAGACTGTTTTACTGGTAAAATTGAAATGGGACAAGGCATTATAACATCCCTGGCTCAGGTCGTGGCAGAAGAATTGGAAGTTTCCATTTACGATGTGGATATGATTATGGGCGATACAGAATTATGTCCTTATGATGCCGGTACCTGGGGTTCTCTAACCACGCGTTTTACAGATCCGGTGTTGAGAGCAGCAGCAGCAGAAGCAAGGGAAGTATTATTGGATCTTGCAGCAGAACATTTCGGTTTGGATAAGACTTTATTAAAGGTAACAGAAGGGGTAGTTTCAGTTAAGAATGATGCCTCAAAAAAAATAACCTATGCCGCATTGACCAAAGGCAAAAAGATTGTTAGGAGTTTAACCGAGAAACCTGAATTAAAAAAAGCGAAAGATTTTAAGGTTATCGGCAAACCCATTAGGAGCTTGGATGCAGAGGCTAAAGTTACAGGAAAAGCAAAATATTCTGGAGATATCCTGTTACCTGGAATGGTGCATGCAACTATAGTAAGACCGGAAGTGTTTGGTTCTAAAAAAGTAAAAGTTGATGCTTCAAAACTATCTGATTTTACTGGTGTTCAGTTGATAGAAAAAGACAATCTGGTAGCTGTAGTTCATCGTGATCCAGAAGTTTCAAAACAAGCGGCTAATAGTGTTCAGGTGACTTGGGAGGCTCCAGAGGCTCAAGTAAATCAAGAAACCATATTTCAATATTTAGAAGATACTATTCAAGACAACAAAGTATTTGAACAAGAAGGAAACTTACAATTAGGTAAAGAAATTTCAACGATTTATCGTGAGGCAACCTACCATGATGGATATAAGGCACATGCTTCTATAGAAACTCATGTAGCCACCTGTTATTTTGAAGGAGATAAAGTCACCATCTGGGCTTCTACACAAAGTCCGTTTGGCACTCAGGCTTCTGTCGCAAAAGCCTTGCAGATGCCTTTAGAGAAAGTACATATCAAACAAATATTTTTAGGGGGTGGTTTTGGCGGCAAATCGAACAGCCAACAATCTGTCGAGGCGGCAACCATAGCAAAATTGTGTGGTAAACCGGTGCAATTAGTTTGGAGCAGAAAAGAAGAATTTATGTATGATAATTTCCGCACGGCAGCAGTAATAAAAGTTGCCGGGGGTACAGATAGCAAAGGGAACTTAAAAGTTTGGGATTTTGATATTTACTGTGCCGGAACGAGGGGTACAGAATTATTTTATGCCATTCCACATAAACGGATTAGATTTTTCAATCAAGCAGGTGTGCATCCGTTTGGAACGGGTGCCTGGAGGGCTCCTGGCAATAATACCACTACTTTTGCAAGAGAATCTCACGTAGACGTG
>JAHENA010000035.1 GCA_024643405.1 Flavobacteriales bacterium
CATGACCTTTGAAACCAATCTCAAATTGGTTATTAACTTCCGCCTTTAAATTAGGGTTTCCTATATATTCATACGAATCCTGTCCAACGGTAAAATGATTAATAAAACGCTCAATCATATTCGCTGACCGCACGCCTCTTCCAAATGCTCCCTCAATAACAAATTTATTTGATACCGTTTTTTTAATGGAAACGGTGCCGCTTACATTTTGTTCTGTCCGTTTCCTTAAATCATACATGGCAGCAAAATCAGCTTCTGGATCTTTAATGTCAGAAGTAACAATATCCGTCCTCAAACCTGCAGTTAAAATAGTTGAACTGTTTACTGCCCATTTGGCCTCAGTAAACAAGCCTATATCATCAATATAAGAATCCTGCCAAACCTTGTCATAAAAAAGTCGAGGCGTTGCCAAAATCATTCCGTTCATTACTTTGACCAATCTATCTCTACCCCCATCTCTAGCAATATGCATCATATCTATACCGGAAAAAAGGTTAAGCTTATCAAACGGCTTCCAGTTCAATTCAAACTTACCGCCTATGGTTGTTGCCTCCACTGCAGAAGATGCTTCGGTCATCATAAATGATGGTCTGGAATTATTCGTCATTAAATGATCTACATAGCTATAATAAGTTTTAGCAGTGATAGATTTTAAAATATCTCCTAGGCTAGACCATTTATAATCTAAGGATAAAATACTACTATTATCATATTCTGTATCCATTGGCAAACCTGCATGCAACACATCTCTACCAAAAGATTGCCTCCAATGGGCTTGCAAACGCTGCTTTTCTGTTAAGTTAAACCCAATCTTGAGTCCGTAATCGGTACTTTTGAATGATGATGGAATTTCTATTTGATTTCCATCTTCATAGTTACCAAAATCTCTATAACCCATATTACCAACCATATCATAAGTATCGGTTATTTGTTGTAATTGTAACATGGTTACAATAGAATTTCCATTGGACTCATAACCGCCTGAAATTTTGCCATGAAAACCCTTATCATCTAAATAAGGCTTATCAGTAACAATATTTATAACACCTCCAAAAGTAGCGCCATAACGCACCGTGTATGGCCCTTTAATAATTTCTATTTTTGAGATTTCTTCAGGTATGATGTGGGTAGTAATTGGATCCATTCTATTTGGACAGGCATTCATCGCTTTGGTGCCACCATCATATTGAATATTTAACTGTTCATATTGTGCTGCTCTAAAGGATGGATCTATAGCATAGTTTCCTCTCTTTATAACAGAAAAACCATTGATATTCTTAAATAAATCGGCTACATTTTTAGGTTGAACAATGTTTTTTTGATAGTCATTTGTTACTAGAGTTAGAACAGGGTCCATAATGGCATTACCGGTAACCAAAACTTCATCTAGCTGAATTGTTTTTTGTGTAATCGTATCTTGGGTTGCATCTTTTTTTTCTTGTGAAAAAGACACAACATATATAAGCATGCAAAAAAGCATACTGTAAAATGTTCTCATTTTTTTATTAATTGAAAATTGAAATAAATTGATTTGCAGTAGACGTTGTTATCTCCTGAATTATTTAAAAAATAGAGAACTAAACTTGTGGTGGACGATCGAAAGCATCAACTAAAGAAAAGGCATATAAATTACTGTAATTTCCTAATTGATTATTTTCAAATGAAATTCTAATAAAATCATACTTCATAAGTTCAACAACAAATAAAGTAGTTTCTTTGAAATTGACAGCTTTTGCAGGCTCTTTGTCATTATTAGTATTGCTTTCAGCGACCTTTTTTAAATGACATTTTCCATTACATTCTAATTCTGGCTTGTCTTTATTTTCACAAAGCTTTTCAATAAAACTAACGGTGTCGATATTGTAATAGGCATACGTTAAAGACACGTTCAAACTATTAATCAAAATAATTGAAGTTAGTAGAAATGATAATATTTTGGAAAGTATTTTCAACATTACAAAATTAAGGCTTTTGGTAATAAATCAGGACACATTTGTTACATTAAATTTATCATTATTATTCATTCTTTTCAATTGACTAATATCATTTCGTTATTAACTATCTGCAATTATTTTTATGCAAGTTTAGGACTATAAATATCTATAGAGCTAGGTAACAATAGTTACTATTTTCCTATATAAACTAGCTTAACTTTGTAATATTCATTTGGATATCAAAAAGCTAAAAAATTTAAATTCAGAATCATGAAAATATTTAATTCCCTTAAAACTGTTACAATAGTAATGTTTATGGTACCTATTTCATTTTTTACTTCCTGTAATGATAGTAATAATGATGAATCCACAAATACTCTGGAACTTTCTAACGCAGATACAGAAGCGCTCCTATTTATGCTAGAAGAAGAAAAATTAGCGAGAGACACTTATGAATATTTAGACTCAAAGTGGGGCCTCATTCAATTTGTTAACATTAAAATAAGTGAACAATCTCATATGGATGCCATTGTAACCTTATTAGAGAAAAGTAAAACCCCATACACTATTTTACCTTACGGTGAATTTGATGATGACCATTTACAAGATTACTATAATCAATTTGTAGAAAGTGGTCAGTTAAGTCAGGCAAATGCACTGCAAATTGGCGCTACTATTGAAGATTTAGATATTGTGGATTTACAAGAGTTTATAGATCATGTTGAAAGTGCATCCGTAATTAAAGTTTTTGAAAGTTTACAATGCGGATCAGGCAATCACTTAAGAAGTTTTGTTTCTAGTATTGAATTAATAGGTGACACGTATACCGCACAATTTTTAACCGAAGACGAATATAATCTAATACTATCTCAAAATCATGAAAAATGCAATCTTTAAAATTCTATTTATAATATTTTCACTAATCAGCATTGATGCTTTTTGTCAAGGCAACAATCTTTCAACCCAAGAAGTTATTGATATGAAATATATGCTTGAGGAAGAGAAAGTTGCCCGAGATGTTTATGAGTTTTTTGATGACGAATGGCATATGAGAATCTTTAGTAATATCAAACAAAGTGAACAACATCACATGGATATGATGGAATATTTACTTAACTCAAACAAAATAAGCTATAAGTTAAACAGTGAACGAGGTGTTTTCTATAATGAGCATTTACAAACCATGTATAATAAATTCATTGAAAAAGGCTCAAAATCAAAGCAGGATGCGCTAGAAGTTGGCAAAATGATTGAAGTTGTAGATATTAAAGATTTGGAAAAAGCTCTTAAAAAAACATCAAAAGTTGATATAAGTGATGTGTATTCACAACTAATTTTTGCTTCTAATAATCATTTAGAGGCCTTTAACAGAAACTTGTCTAGATTTTAAAAAACTCAATTCTAATCTTTCTCATTTATTTAAGTTGTAATCACCAGAGAAAATTCTGAATTCATAGATTCTGCTTATAATGTCGATAAAGGAATTTCTTAATTTGAATTGATGAAAATCATTTCAAATCTCAATGCCCGCTTATATTTTTGAAACTCCTATAAAAACAATAAAACTTAATACTTCGTAACATAAGTTACTTAGCAACAATTAAATCACCAATACATTTGCCATGTTAAATAACTAATTTTATGAAAAACAATTTAAAAATAACCATTCTTCTTTTTGCAGGCTTTGTTTCTGTGCTTAATGCCCAAGAAATTATTCAAATTTCAAAGGCAGAAGTTTTAGACAAAGTTTCTCAGGAAAATCAATCCTTAAAAATTTCAAAAGAAGACTACAATGAGGCAAGAGCTGATTTCAGACAAACCAATGCTGTTTTTTTGCCAAATATTGTAGTTTCTCATACCGGTATTTCAACAACAAATCCTTTAATGGCATTTGGTTCCAAATTAAATCAAGGCATACTAACAGCGGCAGATTTTAACCCGGATTTATTAAATAATCCAGATCAGACACAAAATTTTGCTACAAAAATAGAAGTAAAGCAACCAATCATTAATATGGACGGGTTCTATCAGCGAAAAGCTGCTAAAAACAAAATGGATGCCATGACTTTACAAACTGAAAGAACGAGTGATTACCTCATGTTTGAAGTTGATAAAGCATATATGCAACTGCAATTAGCCTATAAAGCATTAGAGGTGATAGAAAAAGCACTTCAAGCAGCAGAGTCAAATAAATTATTAGCAGAAAATAGTTTTAAACAAGGTTATTTACAACGGGCTGATGTTTTGGCAGTAGAAGTTAGAGTTACAGATGTAAAGAATCAATTGCAATTGACTAAAAGTAATGTAGAAAATGCTTCAAACTATTTATCATTCCTTATGAATGATTCTAGCAATGTATTGCTACATCCCTCAGATAGTTTGAGTATTAACCCATTTGATTTAGCCGTTGCAACGCAAGTTTCAACAGAACGTTCAGATATTAAAGCCATGCAATTAGCTTCAAATGCTTATGAGACCATGAGTAAGGCAGATAAAATGACTTTTCTTCCTACATTAAATGCCTTTGGAAGTTATGAATTGTACGACGATCAAGTTTTTCAAGGTGATGCCAGTGGCTACTTAGTTGGTGCTCAATTAAGCTGGACGCTTTTAGATGGTACCAAACGTTTTGGAAAAGCTCAAAAAAGCAGAGCTGCCTTTGAAAAATCAAAACTTCAATACGAGCAATATGTCTCGCAAAGTCAGTTGGAATTAAATAAAGCCAAACGCCTATTTATTGATGCCGAAAACAAATTAAAACTTTCAAAACTCGCTATGGAACAATCTCAAGAGTCATTGAGAATTAGAACCAATCGGTTTGAAGAGGGATTAGAAAAAACTACAGACTTATTAATGGCAGAAACACAATTTGCTCAAAAACAATTAGAATATTATCAGACCATATTTGAATATAATTATGCACAAGCATACCTTCAATTTTTAACTAAAGCTTAATAAATAACTATGAAAACAAAATATATTATATCTATAATAGCCATATCATTAATAACTTTTAGTTGTGGTAATGATGAGAGTAAAACCATTACAAATAAAGCCACTATCTCTGTAAAAGTACAAGCTGTAAATGACAATAGTAATAGTTCATTTATAACAGCAAGTGGCACAATACAAGCCGTTAAAAGTGCCAATTTAAGTACTCGCATGATGGGTTTTGTGGCTAATACACCAGTAAATGTTGGTGACAAAGTAAAACAAGGACAGTTGCTTGTTGCTATTAATAATTCAGATTTACAAGCAAAATTATCTCAAGTGAATGCCGTCATCAATGAAGCGAATGCCGCATTCACAAATGCTGAAAAAGACTATAACAGATATAAAAATTTATTCGCCCAAAACAGTGCCTCTCAAAAAGAATTTGATGATATGACGGCTCATTATAATATGGCTAAAGCCAGATTAGAAGGTGCTAAACAAATGAAAAATGAAGTCGATGCACAGTTTGCATATGCTAATATTAGAGCTCCTTTTAACGGTGTTGTAACGGGTTTATTTGTTAAAGATGGTGATATGGCAAACCCAGGCATGCCTTTAATTGCCATAGAAGGGCCAGGAAGTTTTGAAGTAATAGCTATGGTTCCTGAAAGTAATATCTCAGAAATCATATCTGGAACTGAAGTCAATGTCCTTGTAAAGTCTATTAATAAAACAATAAAAGGGAAAATAACTGAAGTAAGCACTTCTGCTAAAAACACTGGTGGACAATTCTTGGTAAAAGTTGCCTTAGAAAAAACGGATACTTCTATTTTATCAGGCATGTTTGTTACTGTTCAATTTTCACAGGAAACACAAGAGAAGACCAATGTGGTTATAATTCCAGTAGAGGCTCTTGTTACAAAAGGTCAACTTTCTGGCGTTTATACCATTAGCGAAAGTAATACCGCTTTATTACGCTGGTTGCGTTTGGGAAGAACCTTTGGTGATCAAATAGAAGTTTTATCAGGTTTAAGTCCTAATGAATCTTATATTATTTCAGCTGATGGCAAATTATACAATGGTGTTAATGTAACAATCCAATAGTCAGTTAGAACAGAAAAAAAACAACTCTAAACTGATAAAATTTAAAGCAAAAAATTATGCAAGAAGGAATTTCAGGTAAAATTGCCCATTTTTTCATCAACTCAAAACTTACTATTTTATTGATGATAGGTTTGATGATTATTGGAATCTATAGTTCATTTCTAATCCCAAGAGAAGAAGAACCGCAAATAATTGTGCCAATGGCTGACGTGATGGTTGGTTATCCGGGTGCGAACCCTACTGAAGTAGAAAATAGGGTTATAAAACCTTTAGAGAAAATTATTTCAAATATTAAAGGTGTTGAACACGTGCACAGTATGGCTATGAATGGTCAGGCGGTCATGGTGGTTCAATTTTATGTTGGAGAAGATACAGAACGCTCCTATGTGAAATTATACGATGAGCTGATGAAGCATGAAAACATGTTTCCTCAAGGTGTATATAAACCCGTAGTTAAAACCCGCGCTATTGATGATGTTCCTATGTTAGGCTTAACCCTTTGGAGCGAAAACTACAGTGATTTTCAATTAAGAGAAATAGCTGAGGAAGTTACCTCTGAAATTGAAAAAGTTAAAGATGTATCCATCACCACCGTCATTGGTGGAAGAAACAGAGAGTTAAAAGTCATCCTTGATAAAGATAAGATGGTAGGAAACGGCGTAGATGCCTTAGGTATTATGCAAATGATTCAAGCTAATAATAGTAGCTCTCAATCAGGAAGTTTTATAAATAATGATACTGAATATTTAATTACTACCGGGCGTTTTTTAGAAACAGCAGAAGATGTTGAAAATTTAGTAGTAGGTATCAATAAAAATATGCCGGTTTATTTAAAACAGGTGGCTACTATTCAAGATGGACCCTCATCACCAAAAACCTATGTGTCTTTTGGTTTTGGTCAAGCCAATGACGCTTTTAAGCAGTACAGTTCTGAATATCCTGCTATCACAATATCCGTTTCAAAAGTAAAAGGAGCCGATGCCATGAAGGTCTCTGAAAAAATATTACATCATATAGAAAAATTAAAATCAAACTTAATTCCAACTGATGTCCATATCGATGTTACAAGAAATTATGGTGAAACAGCTTCAGATAAAGTGGGTGAATTGTTATTGCATTTAGGAGTTGCTATCTTAGCTGTTACTATTTTGGTAATGCTTGCCATGGGATGGAGAGGTGGTCTAGTAGTATTCTTCTCGGTACCTTTAACCTTTGCCTTAACCTTGTTTGCTTATTATATGCTGGGTTACACCTTAAACCGAATAACACTATTTGCCTTGGTATTTGTAGTTGGTATTGTAGTAGATGACAGTATTATAATAGCCGAAAATATGCACCGGCATTTTAAAATGAAACGATTACCGTTTAAACAGGCTGCTATTTATGCTATCAATGAAGTTGGAAACCCAACCATATTAGCAACCTTTACCGTAATTGCAGCTATTTTACCAATGGCATTTGTATCCGGTATGATGGGGCCTTATATGAGTCCTATGCCTATTGGGGCGTCAATTGCGATGATATTATCGCTATTTGTTGCTCTAACGGTAACCCCTTATTTAGGGTATCATTTATTGCAAGAAAAAGAAGGACAAGCACATAAAGAAGAAGCAGGTTTAGAAACAAGTCTAATCTATAAAGTTTATAAGAAAATAGAACAGCCCTTTTTAGATAATTCTCAAAAACGTAATGCCATGTTTGGTATTACTATCCTCTTGCTTTTAGGGTCAGTGATGCTGTTTTTTACAAAATCAGTCGCTGTAAAAATGTTACCATTTGATAATAAGAATGAATTTCAGATAGTCATTGACATGCCTGAAGGTACCACTTTAGAAAGAACGGCGGTTGTTACCCAAGAAATTGCACAATATTTAACGACCATACCTGAGGTGGTAGATTACCAAAATTATATTGGGGCGTCATCCCCAATTACTTTTAATGGTTTGGTACGGCATTATGATTTACGCGGTGGCAGTAATATGGCGGACATTCAAGTCAATCTTTTACATAAAGAACATAGAGACTTACAAAGCCATGACATTGCAAAAATTGTACGTCCAAACATTCAAAAAATTGCCCAAAAATATAATGCCAATGTAAAAATTGTTGAAGTGCCACCAGGACCACCAGTGCTTTCAACCTTAGTTGCTGAAATTTACGGTCCAAATTATGAGGACCAAATTAAAGTTGCTAAACAGGTTAAAGATATTTTAGAAAACACCGTTGATGTCGTTGATGCGGACTGGATGGTTGAGGCTAATCAAATTGAATATCGTTTAGAAGTAGACAAAGAAAAAGCGATGCTTAATGGCATTGCACCTCAACAAGTAGTAGGTAATTTGACTTATTTACTTAGAGAGTATCCAATTTCAAATTTATATGATGAAACCTCAAATGACAATGTTAGTATAGTACTTTCTTTAGATGATAAGGATAAAACATCACTACAAGACATTCAAAACCTTAAAATTAAAGGACAAAATGGCCAAATAGTTTCTGTAAGTGATTTGGTTTCCATAAAAAAAGGAACTCTTGAAAATACCATTTATAGAAAAGACCAAAAACGCGTTGTTTATGTATTGGCTGATATGGCTGGCATGCTGGAAAGTCCTGTGTATGCTATTTTAGGAATGAATGAAAAGCTTCAAAAAATAAGCCTTCCAAAAGGATATAAAATAAATGAATTGTACATGGAAGCACCTACCGAAGAAACCGATTTCACTGTAAAATGGGACGGTGAATGGCAAATCACTTTAGAAGTATTCCGTGACTTAGGCGCGGCCTTTTTAATAGTTATTGTGATTATTTACATGCTCATTGTTGGCTGGTTTCAAAACTTTAAAACACCTTTGGTTATGATGGTTGCCATTCCTTTGTCCTTAGTGGGTATAGTTCTAGGCCATTGGGTTTTAGGCGCCTTCTTTACGGCAACCTCCTTTATAGGAATGATTGCCTTAGCAGGTGTAATGGTAAGAAACTCTGTTTTGTTAATTGACTTTATTGAGATTAGATTAAACGATGGTATTCCAATAAAACAAGCTATTATTGATGCTGGTGCTGTGAGGACAACACCTATCTTATTAACTACAGGTGCAGTTGTAATTGGGGCATCCATCATTTTATTTGATCCTATTTTTCAAGGACTTGCCATTTCGCTAGTTGCAGGAGCTATTGTCTCAACTTTGCTTACCTTAATTGTTGTGCCTTTAATTTATTACATCACAGAACGTAAAAAATGGGAAAAAACTGAACTTACAAATGAAAAAGAATAAGAATTAAATACATCAAACTATGAAATTAGTCATTATTACAGCCATCAAGCTATTTGAAAAAGACATCAAATTGCAATTAAAAAAAGCCGAGGTTAAATCTTTTTCTTTTAAAGAAGTCACAGGATTCAGAGATAGCACTGAAGATGCCATAGAATCAAATTGGTTTTCTAGTGAAATGAATCAAACAGAATCCATCGTTTTTTACGCTTTTGTAAAAAAAGAAAATGTGGACGTGTTGTTTAAGTTAATAAATGATTTCAACAATAAACAAAAAACCATGTCACACATACATGTAGCCGTTTTAAATATTGAAAAATCAAACTAATAAATAGACAAATGAAAAACAGAATTGTTAGAGGAATTGCAGGAACATTTATATTAGCAAGCTTATTATTAGCCATTTATGTCAATATAAATTGGCTGTGGTTTACTGCTTTTGTAGGCGCTAATTTATTACAGTCGTCCTTAACCAAATGGTGTTTAATGGACACTATTTTAGAAAAATTAGGTGTTAAAGATTAAAATTCTTATGATTTAAAGATACCGGTTTTTTCAAAAGAAATTAAAAAGCACTCTCAAATTCGAGAGTGCTTTTTATTAATTATCCTTCAAAATTGATGTTATACCATTAGTTTAATTCAAACATTTCCACCACATTTTCTCCATTTGATTTTTTATAACCTCTGAACATTCCATCAGAATTAAAATCCCAATACACCTCTCCTTTTCTATCCAATAAAATCATACCGCCTTCGCCTCCAAGTTTACCAATTTGGTTAAACAGCACCTCATGTAAAGCTTCTTTCGGGTTTAACCCTTTATACTGGATTAAATTTGAAACTTCATGAGCTGCCACCGTCTTCATAAAATATTCCCCTGTCCCAGTTGCAGAAATTCCACAGGTTAGGTTATTCGCATAATTCCCAGCTCCTATAATAGGAGAATCACCAATACGTCCATATTTTTTATTGGTCATACCGCCGGTAGAAGTTCCTGCCGCAATATTTCCATTTTTATCAATGGCTACGGCACCAACTGTTCCAAATTTATGATCATCGATAAGGCCGTCATTCTCCATTAATGAAGAGTGATCTAAAAGCATTTTATCCTTTCCTTGTACCTTTTGTAATTGATCGAATCTTTTTTCAGTAAAAAAATAAGTACTATCAACCATTTCAAGACCATATTGTGCCATTAATATTTCAGCCCCTTTTCCGGAAAGCAAAACATGACTAGTGCTATCCATTACTAAGCGTGCCGCTAAAATGGGATTCTTTATATGGTTTATACCTGCAACGGCACCACAATTCAAATTACTCCCATCCATTATAGAAGCATCCATTTCCTGATTACCTTCACTATTATAAACAGCTCCTTTTCCCGCATTAAATAGCGGAGAGTCTTCCATAACATTAATAGCCGCCTGAATAGCATCTAACGAAATACCTCCGTTTTCTAACACAGCATAACCGGCATCAAGCGCTTCTTGTAATTTTTTAGAATAAGCTTCTTGTTGCTCGGCATTATGATTTTCTCTTGTAACCCCTCCGGCACCACCATGAATAACAATAGCAAAGGAATTAGGCTCTCGTTCTAATGTGGTTTCTGATTTTGAAACCGGTTTTTCACAGGAAACAAACATTACTAAAGCAATTAAAATCAAACTTAATTTTTTCATATGAATCGTTTTTTAAATTTTATTATTTGAAGCATCATTACATGAATTTTGAGAAAAATACAGCATTCATTAACAGTTTATTAGTACCATACCAAAAACCTCTAAAGTTGGTGTTATCTGTAAACACAACCACTTTTCCCTTATCCAAACTTTTTACTTGAAATGGCACGGAATTTTTTAAAATCTCTAAATTTGGCTTTGAAATATAGCCACTTAACAAGGGCGTTTTAGTATATTTAATTGGGTTATTATAGCTTGAGCTATCCGCCTTAATAAAAATAGTTGTTTTTCTAAACATGGCTAAATTATCATTTTTATAACCAAAATTTATGGGATGTGAACGATCTAATTTTGTGTCAAAAATGGCCCCTGCAATATCTTGAGCCTCTTTAAAATCTTCCTTTTGTTCAAAAGATACATTTTTAGCATCCACTTTGGAACTTTCAAATTCTAACTCGATAAACTTATTCGTTGATAGCCATTTAACAGCATTTTTGTAACCAATAATAGTGCCTCCATCCTTTACCCAAGTCATCAACTTATTAATGGTAGCCTCATCAAGTTTTACTTTAGTACTTGGCATTATGATAGTTGTATATTCAGAAATATCAACGTTTTTTAAATACTCAAGATCTAATTTAGTAATATTCATTTCATAACGCTGGTCAAATAAATGCCAAATTTCACCACTGTCATAAGAAGTGATTTCATTTCCAACTAATAGAGCAACCTTTTGTTTTTCAATAGTTTTAAAATAGGAGCTTCCCAAATCAATTCCTAAGGTCAGACCAGAATTAACTCCTGTTATTTTAACCTGACTAGTTAGTGCTATATCATTTATGATATCATATAATTCAGATTCATTAAAATTTTGATTTTGAACAGGAATCAAAATAGTCCCATAATCAAATTGCTCATTATTCAAGACAAATGGTTGTAAAGCTAATTTTGCTCTAATACCTTTCTGTAATATTTTGTTTAACGCTTTTGGCGAATAATATTCATGCCATTCCATTAAATAGGCATAATTACTTTTTACGGTAACTTCTCCATTTTTAAATTTAACACCTCGCACAACCTCCCCTATATTTTGGGTGGTATTCAACTCGGCATAATCTAAATTAAATGCCAGTGGAAATGTCCATGCGGATATATCATAAAACAAACTATCTGAAAAAGTAGTTCGTTTTTCAAACATCGCCTTCATGATGGTACTTTTTGTTTGATTGGTAGGAATTATATAACTGGTTTCTTTTTTAAAATGTTTTCTCTCAACAGTTAAATCATTATTTAACCTATTAAATACTATTTTGTGTCTTTGTAATATTTCAGCTAAATGGTTAGTTTTCGCAATGTCTTTATCATCACCAAAAACAATGGCTTTTACTTTATTTTTTTCATTCTCGTTATGTTCATTAACATAAAACTCTTTTTGGTATTGCAACAACTTCACACGCATTTTTTGTGCTGCTTTAAGGGTTGATAAAGCGGTTGTGAATTGATTTCGAATCGTAAAAGGAAAGGTTAAAAGTCCGTTATCCGTTTCTTGGGCATGACCCCGCGAGCTCGCTTGTTCAAAAAGAATACCGATACCGCCATTAATGTCTGGAAACGTAGAACCTTTACCATAATAATAATCATCATATCTTTCTTCTGTAAAATATAAGGAACCAATATTATCAAGTGCTTTTGCATGATAATTACCAATTTCCTTTGTAAGCTCCTGATTCATTTTTGGCGTTAAAGGATGCACTCTTGATTGAACGCCAGGCTGAAAAAAGAAAGTTGAATTGGTGCCCATTTCATGATGATCAGTCAATATATTAGGCATCCAGTTGTTATAAGTTTCAATACGTGCTCTTGATTCGGGTAATTGCACAGGTAACCAATCTCGGTTCATGTCAAACCAATAATGATTAGTCCTTCCTCCTGGCCAAACCTCATTAAACTCCCTATCATTTGGATCTGTATTTAAAAAATTACTTTTATTAGTATTTGCCCAATATGCAAAACGTTGTAAACCATCGGGGTTGAATGATGGATCTAATAAAATTATTGCATTTTTTAATAATTCCTCAATGCCCTCACCTTCAGCAGCTGCCAAATAATAAGCCAAAATCAAACTTGAATTTGATCCACTTGGTTCGTTACCATGAATTGAAAACCCTTGATATACCACAATGGGAATAGACTCTAAATCTAATTGATTACTTTGCTTATAATCAATTAATTTAAGGTGTTGAGTTCTAATAGACTCTATTGTACTATGATTTTCGGGTGAGGTTACAGTGAGCAAAATCAAAGGTCTATCTTCAAATGTTTTTCCTCTCTCTTCAATAGTTATTCTATTTGAAACTGTGCTTAACAATTTCATGTATTCAACCAACTTATCATGTGTTACATGCCATTCTCCAACATCAAATCCTAGGATACTCTGAGGTGTTGGAATATCTTGATTATATGTCACGTCTTTTGGTAAATAATAAGCTAATTCAAATTGACTTTGTGCGTTTAATAAGCTACTAAAAACTATAAAAACAAGGAGGTATAATTGCTTCATGTAATTTTGTATTTATAATATCTAAAGTTACCGATAAAAAATATTTTATTTTATTAATAATTAAAAAAGCTAACAATTAGGAATTATAAATTTGGAAATGATTTCAACTCTTACTCTTTTAAAACTTCATCGTTTAAATAATTGGTGTTTTTTTTCTTTTCCATAGATACTTTTCTATTGATAATAATAAATTAATTAAGCAAACCATTTCAAATATAAATACGGAATTCAGCAATTATACTCTTAATTCTTAATAAATACATTATACCTTAGAAAGAAGAACCACAACCAAAAAAAGGTTGCATGTTCTACAGCAGCAACAAGAATTGAATTATCGAACCAAATTATTAAACAATTCAATAGTTTTAGACAAAATTTTAACCGAAGTTTTCAAAATTAAAAACAATCATACTTGGTAAAATTGATTGAAATTAGTTAGAATCATCTATACAAGAGACCTTAATTGGTAAGAGTACATCGTTAATCACATGAACTATACCGTTTGAAGCGAATTTATTCGATTGATTCAAATCTATAAATGAAGCATTCACAATACTCTCAATACTCCCATCGCTTTTTATGGTCAACGATTCGCCAAAGAATGTTTTGACTTCCCTATTTTGATCGGTTAGAATCAGGCTATCTAAAGCAAACCTTTCTCTTACAACATGGTATAGCAGAATATCACGAACGAGTCCTGGGTTACCTATTTCAGAAATATCTTTAGTTTTCATACCCAAGCAGTCGTATAACTTAAAAAAAGCCTCATCGGTAGGAATAAACACTGTATGTAGGTCTGTACCCGTTGAAAATATTTCTACAAGGGCAGTATATAATTCCTCATTAACATATTGTAAAGCCTGAGAGAATTCGACAAAGCCATTTTGAAAAATTATTTCGCTAATGGATTCTGTCGTTACTTGGGGAAGATCATTAATTTGAATATTCGAATCTTCATCAACGAAGTCAGTAGCGTCGGAATTACATGATAAACTAAGCAAAAATAGGATGGCAAGAAGGGAAACATTCCGACCTGATTTTAACAAAAAACGAGATTTTATAAAACTGTTCAAGGTATCGATTCTATTTTTTATGAATCAAAGATATACATAATTGATAAGTTTGAAGAGATTTTTTGTTTAAATATATGTTAAATTTGTTAAACAATTATTGTCTAAAATTTACTGCGTAATCTGATATTGGATCTTTAGTCTAACTAGCAAATGTGTAACCAATAAAGTCAACATGATTTTTGATTTAACTAATTCATTTAAAGCTAATTACTTGAATAAAAACAAAAAGACCCAAATACAAAATGTACTTGAGTCTCGTTTAGTAGAGCGAGCAGAAAAAATGTCGAACCAAATTATAGATGAATTGGAAAAATTTGATTCAATATTTATTAATCTTGATAATTAGTTTAGATATCAAAATCAAACAATTTTAAAGATTCGAATTTCTCTTTGAGTACAACCAATAGTAATTATTTATAAAAATAAGGTTGTTATATAACAGCCTGTCTTGTTAAATTGAAGCAATATATAAACTACTTAGCGTTTATAAGTAATCACTTTATAAATTCCAGGAGTTACC
Organism: Flavobacteriales bacterium; assembly: GCA_024643405.1. GTDB lineage: Bacteria > Bacteroidota > Bacteroidia > Flavobacteriales > Flavobacteriaceae > Yeosuana. The sequence continues at coordinate 15,076 of JAHENA010000035.1, forward strand.
ATTTTTTGCTTAGTTGCTGGTGAATAGGCATCTGGCTCCCCGTCCTTTTTTTGATTTTTGACTAAGTCTTCTGAAGTTTCAAAAGTTCTACCAAATACTCTTAATCTAGAATTATGATAGGTTTCATCGCCATTCATCATACGAGTCGTTACCCATTTTTCATTTTCATATTTTCCTTCAAAAACCTGCCCTATATAACCAATGGTGTTTTTTACCTCTGAATCAAAATAGATAGACATATTCATCCCTATAACAATAAATTCATCAGTATCAGTTTGAATAATAATGCCAAATGAAGGTTCGTTGGGTTTTTCATACATCACTTTTATTTTGTAATCACCCAAATAAATATCTTTATAGGTTTCGTCTGCTTCTTGAAGAACGGCTCTCATTTTACCAGTACCTTGATATTTTTTTATCAGATGTTGCACCTCATTGAGCAGCTTATAAGATTGCGTAAACACAAAATTATCTGCAGCATCTTCAATACCAAAAGGGGAAAAACAGATGGCATTGTGTTCGCCAAAAGCATAAAAAGCTCTTCCAACTTCTGCCTTTGACTCTGGAATTAGCAAAGGATTATCTTCTCTATGATACATGGCTACTATTTCTTTAAAGTTGTCCAAATAAATATCAGGAGATTGAATATCAACGTCTGGCGCAGCTGCTTTCCAAATATCCATAACTCTAGAAACTGGACCTCCATTTGGATAAACACCAGGCAAATCTTCAGGTTTCTGAACTATCCAAGCATTAACCATCATGGGCAAGTTATATTGCTCGCGGCCCGACTTTGCTACAAAATTTATATAGGTAGCATATTGCCAAGTTGTAAAAAATGCTTTTGCCTCAGGGGTGTCTCCAAATATTTCTTTCCAAGTCCCAGAGGTTTTAAAGTTATACTTAGACCAGGCCTCACTTACATAAGTATTCAAATTCTTTCTATTTTTCTTTAAATAGGTCATTAATTCTGTCGGAACATTTTTCTCAAATAAATCTAATGCTACTTTGTTGTAATCGATGTCTTGAAACATCCCTACCTCGTTTTGAGGTTGCATTAAAATTACGGTTTGTTTAGTATCTACCTCTTTTACGTGTTTCATAAGAACTGCAAAGGCTTTTGCGTCGGCAATTTTGGTAGCTTCACAAAAAGGAGACATCGTTTCTATTTCCTTTCCTTCTTTTGTCTTTACTCTAAAAAAACGTTTGGTATCTTTTTTTACCCAAATTGGCGTGTAACTAGACTCCCCGTTTTTCCAACTGGCAAACCATAATAAGCATACTTTTAAATTATTTTCTTTTGCATTGTCTATAATAGCATCAACAAGTGTATAATCAAAAACTCCCTCATTTGGCTCAAACTGTTCCCAAGCCAAGGTCACAAATACGGAGTTTAAATTCATAGCCTTTAATTTAGGAAACAACGGCTTCATATATTCTATGGTTGACGCCGAAGAGTTATGCACCTCCCCCGCAATCATTAAAAATGGTTGGTTATTTACTATTAGCTGAGTTACATTATTTGTTTTTTTTAAATGCGGAATGTCTTGAGCATTTGTTGTTAATAATGAAAGTGTCATAAAAAATGAAGCTAAAATTGCCTTATTCATGTTTTTAAATTTTATGGTTACTATTTTTTAATGTATTGAAAAATAAAGCCCGAAGTATTAATCGGGCTTTATTATGTCATGAATTGATCAACTAAATCAGATCAGTAGTATTAAACAACATACTACTTAACTAACTACTACTAATAATAAACACTTTTTTGCGTGCTTAAGCCATATTCAGACTTAATTCTTAAAAGATAAATGCCTTTATGATTCAATACTTTCTCGCCTTTTTTACCATTTATTTTTTCCTCAAGAATTAACCTCCCAGTTAAATCATAAACTGATAATAAAGTATTGGTTTGTTCTTTAATAAATTTAATATGTCCTTCGTTTGAAATATAAACTCTGTTATTAATTTGTGCAACTGAATTTGTGCTTAAGGTTGAAGATTGTCCAAAATAAATATTATCGACATAAACCCCTATTGATGTGCCTTCTGTTGGATATAAAGTGATTTTTGTTAATGTATTACCTATCTCATCGTCAAGTGTAATACTATATTCTTGCCAGCCTGAGCCAGAATAAGTTATATTACCACCAAAATACGCTCCATCATTAAATTGCACTTGTGCTCCTGGAGAAGCATTAGGATTGTAAACTGAAAAGAAAAGTTTATCGCCAGCCACAGGAGTATAGGTAGGGAAATACTGGATTTCCATCCATGGAAAAGGATTGTCGGTACCAGAAAAGGCGCAATTAGCACTTGAATTCACAGCATCTGAAAGTGGATTTGAAACTTCTGCACCATTAGGAGATTCAAAAAACATTCCCGAAGATATTGTTTCATCATACACAATTGGGTTTTCAGCTGGAGCTAATACAGAGTTTTGACCAAAGTAAATGTTGTCTACATAAACCCCTATTGATGTGCCTTCTGTTGGATATAAAGTGATTTTTGTTAGTGAGTTACCTATCTCATCGTCAAGTGTAACACTATATTCTTGCCAGCCTGAGCCAGAATACGTTATATTACCACCAAAATACGCTCCATCATTAAATTGCACTTGTGCTCCTGGAGAAGCATTAGGATTGTAAACTGAAAAGAAAAGTTTATCGCCAGCCACAGGAGTATAGGTAGGGAAATACTGGATTTCCATCCATGGAAAAGGATTGTCGGTACCAGAAAAGGCGCAATTAGCACTTGAATTCACAGCATCTGAAAGTGGATTTGAAACTTCTGCACCATTAGGAGATTCAAAAAACATTCCCGAAGATATTGTTTCATCATACACAATTGGGTTTTCAGCTGGAGCTAATACAGAGTTTTGACCAAAGTAAATGTTGTCTACATAAACCCCTATTGATGTGCCTTCTGTTGGATATAAAGTGATTTTTGTTAGTGAGTTACCTATCTCATCGTCAAGTGTAACACTATATTCTTGCCAGCCTGAGCCAGAATACGTTATATTACCACCAAAATACGCTCCATTATTAAATTGCACTTGTGCTCCAGGAGAAGCATTAGGATTGTAAACTGAAAAGAAAAGTTTATCGCCAGCCACAGGAGCATAGGTAGGGAAATACTGGATTTCCATCCATGGAAAAGGATTGTCGGTACCAGAAAATGCGCAATTAGCACTTGAGTTTACAGCATCTGAAAGTGGATTTGAAACTTCTGCACCATTAGGAGATTCAAAAAACATTCCTGAATTACCAGATTCATTATAAACATAGGTTTGAGCTTTAACATTAAAGCCAAATAACAGTAAAAATACCATTACCACAGAAGTTAAAAACTTTTTAAATGTAATTTTTGTTTTCATAATAAATTAGTTAGAGATTAGTATTTAAGATTAGTATTATAGCAAGGCAATCAATCATAAATTAATTGCCCTGCATGGTTTGTTGTTAAGGAATTTCTTTAAGCGAAATTTCATCTATATAAATTGTGCCTATTGCTGGTTGAACAAATTTGAACTGTGTATAGGCATTATTAGCTCTGCCTTCTGAGTAAACTTGCGTAAGATCACCTGTTTGGAACGTAACCGTTCTAAAAGACCATTCGTTTGTAACTTGAGGTATTGGACTGTACCACGCGAAGTTTTTCCAAGACTGTATATCACTTTGATTCGTTACTTCGGCTGCGGTCACTTGATTAAAATCAGCACTTTTTACATAAAAACTAAATTCGTATTTTTTGTTGCTTTCTAGCACCGCATTAGGAAATCCAATATTCCCTTTTGTATATAACTGAGATTCAACATTGGCAGTGTTAATTACAATTTTAGCAAAACCATTGGTGCCTAAAGCGCCTTCTCCCATAGAATTTTCTACACTAAACACCATGGCGTCTGTACCGTTTGAAACCCAAGTTTCCCACATTTCAGTTGCTAACGTACTATCTTCAAACCCAAATACAGACCTCACATATTGCTCGTTTCCTACTTGAATATTGATTTCTTGCGTGTCTGTAATGCCATTTAAAAAAGTAACTTCTAAGATACATACAACTGGACCTTCTTGTCCAAAACTAACGCTTACTTCTGCATCAGTTGAAGTGGCTGGAGTACCACCAGGGAATGTCCATATTCTTGAGGCAACACTGTTTGAATTGTCTGTAAATGTTATGGGTTGAGAGGCGTCAGTTTTATAAGCACTTACATCAAAATTTATAAGCCCGCTTCCTACCTGAACATAAATGTTTTTCGATTCTGTAATCCCATTTGAAAACGTATTTTCAATGGTACAAGTAATAAGTCCTACACTAGAAAAACTAACATACACTTCTGGATCGGAAGAAGTCGCTGGAGTACCTCCTGGAAATGTCCATAATCTAGAAACTACACCCGATGAATAGTCAGTAAAAACCACTTCCTGACCTAAATTGGTTTGGGTTGTACTTACATCAGGGTCAAAGACAATTTCATCAGGATACGTATGTTGGTCGTCACAACCAAGCAATAATAAAACAACTGCAAAGGCATAAATTAAAAATTTTGTGTTCATTTTATAGTTTTTTTATTTTTAAAAAGATTGTTTTAATTTTTGTAAACTAGCGGTAATAGCCGAATCACTCATATAATAATTAGCTATCACATGTTGTTCATATTGATCTATTGCCATAGCTATAGAACCAATATTGATATCATAAGGATTCCAATTGGGAACCGGTACCTTTAAATTTTGTGGCAAATTGTTTATTCTTATATTGTCTGGTAAACCTAAAAGCGGATGATAATACCCCATCGCTACATAAGATTTTAAGGCTTCAATAGATTCAGAAGGTGTAAAAGTCAAAGCCAAAGCAGCACCATAAGGGGCTGGAGATTGTTGAATCACTTCTGAGGAATTAGCTCCTGAAACAGACGACCCTTGATTGCTTATATAATTATTCCAATTAATAAAACCGTTACTTTCCATATTGGATAGTGTTCCGCAAGCTGTTAGACCCATTAGAGGTATAGCAAATGCTGTTTTGGACGTTGCGGCATCGGCTGTAAAAGCTGCCATGCTATTTGTTTTATAGGGTTCTGTAGCACCTGTCCATAGTTGTAGCCAATTGTATGTAAAACCACAGCCAAACCAACTTACATAAAAGCCATTTTTTTGCTCTCTGTAAATTCTATTGAGGTCTAAATCGTTTACTTTTCCAGAGGCTAAAGCTTCTAAATAAATAAGCTCAGTTTCTTCAGAAAAAGCATCTGCCCATACTTGTCCGTTTTTCTGTCCAAGCGTTGCATTAAATCCTTTAGAGATTCTGCCTAATCTATAGGAATCACTTGTATTGGTATGAATCGTTTCTTTCCATAAAGGCCTGTTTAATAATTCATCACAAATATTTACAATTTCGGCATCTGTGCTATATTTTTGTTTAACCGTTCTAATACCAGCGGCACATATTGCCCAATCTATGGTGCTTATTGCTGCGGCATCACTTTGGTACATCCCACTTCCATCTGCATTGAAATAATGTAGTGGAAAACCATAAATTCCTGCAGAACCATTAAACCAGTTTTGTCCGTGCTGCCACTTGAGCATGGAAAGAATTCTTTCTTTTGCAAGTTGAGGATTTATCATATTTATATGTTCAGCTAATATATAATTAGCATAGGCATAACCTAAACCAGATAATGAGACCCTGTTAGTTTCATCACTTGCTTCTAACACAATTCCACGATTGCCTCCTACCTCTCTATAATTCCATAAAAAATAGTTGACACTCGCTTTTTGTAACCAATCCAAAAGTTGGGCATCTGTTGAAGGTGGCTGGAAGGCTGTTGTAGAACTATTGTTTAAATAAATATCATCTATCCCTAATGCACCTTCTTTAAATGTAGCTTGGTCTTGGTTTTCGCCTAGAATTTTAAATCCAAAATGATGCAGATTTTGATTACTAATTGTCATGTTAAAAGTTTGCATTTCAGAAGTTATAATCTGAAAATTTTCACTTTTAATAAGCGACCCATCTATGCTAAAAGCTTCTAATGTTAAATTGATAGGTACACCATAACTTACAGCCCTAAAGCTGATACCGCTTAAATTTTGTAAAAATGCTTCTGGTACAGGAACTGGATTTATCAATTTTCCATGAATAGCAACCACAAATTCCAAATAATCGTTAGCCGTTTTAATATTGTTAAAAGATATTTTATGCATAGCGTTGTAGCCGTTTCTTATAATTTCGGATGAAATATTGGTGTATTGGCTGTTTCTAATAACCCATTCAGAATTGACTTCTGTACTTCTGTTTTTTCCCATATCTACGGTATAAATAGCAACACCCGGATAATGTGCAGGAGCAGCTAAGTTTGGCAGGGCATAAACGCTATTTACAGGAGGGTCTGATGGATTAGGGTTATCTGGTGCATTCGGAGTTTCCGCTCCAACATCAGTGCCACAACTTATAAAAACCATTAAGTTAATACCTAACATAAGTAACATATGAAGGGAAAAACGCTTAAATAAATTATGTACAAAAAATATTTTCATTTAATATTTAGACAAATTAATATCCTGGGTTTTGTGTTAGGTTACTTTTTTGCATTTCTTCAATGGGTATTGGCCACAGATAATGATTTTCTGGAAAACTCCTTTTCCCTTTACTTCCCTCAAAATAAAAATAGCGGTATGACTTTACACCTGTAGTCGCATTTTTGATTACCTCAACTGCTACAATGTCTTGAGCAAAATCTGTTTGTGCATCTTTCCAACGGCGGGCATCATACCAGCGATTACTTTCAAATGCGAGTTCGATTTTTCTTTCATGTTTTATTTTTGCTAATAAATCACCGGAGGCATCTATTGGCGGCATATTTACGCCACTTCTTCCTCTTATTTGGTTTACATAATCAACTGCCGTTGAGGAAAATCCCAGATGATATTGAGCCTCTGCATAGGTTAAATAAAATTCTGAAAGGCGCATATATATCCAAGGTTGGTCACTTCCAGCTGGAGATTCTAAGGACCAGCTTTCATCTAAAGATTTTCTGATGCCATAACCTAATCTACTTCCATTCCACCAAAAATCTATCTCTGTATTTCTACTGTCTTTACCACCGTCCCAAAACTCGAGTTCTCTACTTTTAAATAGAGTTCCGTCATACAAAACAGAATATTTAAGTCTTGGGTCTCTATTCTCATAGGGATTATTGGGATTATAATCAGTTGCCTTTGGATTAATGGTGGGTTGCAAATTATTTGCTAAACCTGTATACCCTAAAACAGGTATTTCTCCTAAAGTGGTTTCGTATTGGTCAATAAATTCTTGCCTTGGGTTTTCACTTATCCATCCGCCATCTCCATTTGGAAAACGCCATTCATCAATTCTTTGACCCCCAGTATAATGGTAGTAGTAATCTGAAAGAACGTCAACAATTTCTGATCCATATTGATCAATAAATTGTTTGAAAAATATGACTTCAGAGTCCTTAGGGTTTAAAAACAATCCTTTATAATCTGAGGATAATGTATATTGATTTAAACTGAATAGTTGTTCGCAAGCATCGGAAACACTTTTCCATTTTGTATTATCATTGGTTGTATTGAACAGTGGACTAGCGTTGAACATTAAAGCTCTAATTTTTAATCCAATTGCTGCGCCTTTTGTAATTCTTCCGAAACTCTCGCCTACAGCATCTTCTTTGTTAGGTAAATCTTCAATGGCTAAGTCTAGTTCTTTTACAATAAATTGCACGCATGTTTCAAAAGTGGCTCTTTGAACATCAAAACTTCCGTTTAAATCAAAAGTATTTTCAATTATAGGAACGCCACCATATCTTGCAATAAGTTCAGTGTAGAAATAAGCTCTTAAAAATCGAATTTCGGCAGTTAGGGTTTTAATTCTTTCTTCTTCACCCGCAAAACCACTGATTTTTTCAAGAAAAATATTATCATTTCTAATGGCTGTATAAGCATCCAACCAAAAGCCATTAAAATAGTACATATTACCTGAGGTTAAACCTCCTTGGGTATATTTGTCTAAAAACCGAGCCTCATGCATGTGATAACTTTCATCAGTAATACCAGTGAGGCGTAAACCGCCAGCCCATTGATTAAAACCATGAGGTAGTTCATTATACCTGTCATTTACATAAAGCTCAATGAGATTTAGATCTTGCCAAACACTTACCTCTGATACAGCGTCAGTAGGTTCCAAATCTAATTTTGCACATGAAACAACAGAGAAAAGAATGGCGATTAGAATAGTTAATTTTATTTTTTTCATTTTATCCTTTGTTTAAAATGTTAAGCTAATACCGGTAGAGATTAATCTTTGCTGTGGATAAAACCACCCTGTTGAGGAATTACTTTCAGGGTCATTTATTTTTGCTTTATCATATATGAGAAATAAATTATTACCCGTTATAAAAATTCTGAAACTCTCTAAACCAATTGATTTTAATACATCCTGACTAAGTGAATATGATAATTCAACATTTTTTAATCTTAAAAAAGAATTATTCTTCACCCAAATTGTAGAGACATTTTGGTAGCTACTGCTGCCTAAATCATATGCTGCAGGGTACGACGCATTGGGTGTAAAGTTTTCAGACACCCATCTGTTTTCATAAAAATATGCTTGCTGATTTAAATCAAAAGGTCTGTAAATGGTTTGTGCCCCGGCCTGTCCTTGCAACAATACATTCAGTGCAAAATTTTTCCATTCTAGTCCCATGGTAATTCCATAAACAACTCTTGGAGTAGGAGACTTGTCTAAAATGATTTGATCGTCTTCAGTTATAAAACCGTCTCCGTTTTTATCAGTAAATTTTACATCACCAGGTTTGGCATCTGAGAAATGCGCAGAATTATCGATTTCATCTTGATTTTGATAAATACCGTCTGCTTGATAGACAATTAAATAATCTATAGGATTGCCCGTTCTTCTTTGCCATTCTGGTATGTTAGGAGATTCGTCTATAAATTTAATTTTGCTACGAGCATAGGTAAACTGGCCTCCTAATGAATAAGATACCTCATTGATAGTATTTCTATGATTTAGCTGAAGTTCTATCCCTTTATTTGAGACTTTGCCAATATTTTCGTCAGGTAAAGTCAAACCAGAATAAATAGGTATAGAAGCATTTCTTGGAGCAAGTATGTCTGACCTGTTTTCATAAAAAGCATCTATGCTTCCCGCTAATAAATTTCTTTTAAGTATAAAATCTAGACCTAGATTTATTTTCTCTGCCGTTTCCCAAGTTATATTAGGATTTGCGGTAGTTCCAGGTGTTAAACCATTGGTTCTTATTGTAGTTTCACCAAAAATATAGGAATCGTCTATATCATAAAACTGAAGGTATTGAAAATTAGGGACTTTGTCGTTTCCAAGTAAACCCCAAGACCCCCTTAATTTTAATTCTGTAACTAAATCACTTTTAAAAAAATCTTCTTCAGATATTCTCCAACCTAAAGATGCCGCTGGAAAAAAACCATATCTATTATCTTTTGCGAAATTGGCTGAGCCATCATATCTAAGAGTAATATCAAGTAAATACTTATCATCAAAGGCATAATTAAATTTGCCGAAGTAATTTCTTCTTGCTGACTGATATCCTTTACCATCATTCTGAATATTTTCATCAGAACCACTAAACAAAAAAGGAATATTTTCTGAAATCAAATCTTGCCGAGATGCAGCGATATACTCTCCTTTCTGTTCATATTGCTCATAAGCAATAAAAGAACTTATAGCATGTTTATCAAAAGTTTTATTATATCCAAACTTAAAGTGAAACGTTTTATTAAGTTCTTCACTGTATTGCTGAAATAAGTTAATTCTTCCTGTTTGAAACTTTAAATTATTATATGTTCCTGTTGCTTCATCATATTCATATTGATCAAAAGGTTTAGAAAGATCTTTTCTGGTAGTCGTATAAAAATCTATTGCAGCGTAACCAGAGGCGTATAGTCCTTCTGTAATAAATGGCAAATCCCATGTAAAAGAAAATTTAGAATCAAACTTTTTTGTATGTGTCTCCTTGCTCCCACTATTGCCATTGACTAAATTAACTGGGTTTCCAGCTGATGTTTTAGCTACTAAACCATTTTCAAAATAAGGAAACTCATAGGGGCGTTGTACAAATACTTGTCTAATTAAAGCATCAGTATCTAATGTAGGGCTGTTTTTATCGCCTATTCTCGCAGCCAAATCAAACCCCAACTTAAAATTATTAGATAATTGCGTGTCAATATTTGATCGAATATTATACTGTTTGTATCCGTAGGCATCGCCTTTATAGAGTGCATCTTGATCTAATAATTGACCCGATAAATAAAACTGTGTTTTCTCGCCACCACCTCTTATACTCGCAGCGTATTGAGATTGTGGTGTCCAGTTATCTACAACTTCATCCCACCAATCGGTATCGCCCCAAACAGATTTGTCTACAGAGCCATCTCTATATTGTCTGATGACGCTTTGAAACTCTGTAGGCCTTCCGTTTCTGCTATTTTGCTCATCAACCCAAGTTAAGTATTGTTGGGCATTCATTAAATATGGCCTTCTTGTTGCTTGTGCAAGCGAATAATTATGGTTAAAACTTAAAACAGTTTTTCCGTTTTTACCTCTTTTTGTAGTTACTAAAATAACTCCATTAGCAGCTTGAGCTCCGTAAATTGCTGCGGAGGCATCTTTTAAAATTGAAATACTTTCAATGTCATCAGGGTTTAGTCTTTCAAAACTACCGCGATTAGCAATGCCGTCTATAACATAAAGTGGTGTATTATCTCCGGTAGTGCCTTTTCCTCTAATAAGAATATCTACACTATCACTGCCTGGCTCGCCACCTCTTGAATTAATAACCAAACCTGCCACCCTACCTGTAAGGTTATTGGCTAAATTGGCTGTTTTAGATTCTTGAATTTCTTCCGTTTTAATAGCTGAAACGGCTCCTGTTAAGGTAACTCTCTTTTGAGTTCCATAACCAATTACAACGACTTCATCTAAAAGAGAAGCATCTTCTTTTAAAACTATATTAATATTGGTTTGACTATTTGCATTGATCTCTATAGTTTCATATCCTATATAGGAAACAACTAATATCGCATTTTGATTTTTAAGTGTTATAGAAAATTCGCCATCAAAATCTGATTGCGTGCCGTTTGTTGTTCCTTTTTCTATAATATTGGCACCTGGCAGTGGTTGGCCTGACTCATCTTTAATAGTACCATTTATTTGATACTGTTGTTGTTTTTCTTCATCTAAAGAATTTCCCTTAATTATTGTATTCCTTTTAATAAAAATTGTATTGTCTTTTGAAAACTCAAAATTTATATTATCATTTTCAAAAGTTTGTTCTAATAGTTTGATTACTGTAATCTCTCCCTTTTTCAATTGGACTTTTGGCATATTCAGAAAGGCATCTTTTGGGTACACAAAGTTAAATTGAGTCTGCTTTTTAATAATCTTGAATACTTGATTAACACTAGCCAATTGGTCCTTTTCTATTATCACCTTTTCTTGAGAAAACGAAAATTCACTAGTGAAGCCAAAAAAAGTTGTTACAATTAAAAAGATAAATGTTTTCATAACCAATAATAGAAGCCGTTTCCTAAATAGGAAAAGGAGATTAATTAATTTAATTTGCATAAATTTGTATTGTGTTAATTATACATTAGTTTAATTGATACTCTTATGAGGGACGAGGTTTTTGACACTGCGAATTGTTTATACTTCGTTCCTTTTTTCTATTCTAATATTACTTTTTCATCATTAATTGTAAAGTTTTTAATAACTCCGAAATTTTTAATACCGTTCAGTATTTCTTCTATATTTTGATTTTTTCTTAATATTCCAATAAATTCTTCTTTTTCGATTGATTTATTTTTAAATACAACCTCAATATCATACCAACGAGATAGAACCGTCATGATATCTTTAAGCGATTTTTCCTCAAAACTAAATACACCATCCTTCCATGATATTTCATTAAAAACATCGATTTCTTTAATCGTTGAAACATTAGTTTTTAAATCTAGATTTAACTGCTGGTTTGGTATTAAGTTTTGTTTTCTGTTCTCAATACTTATATCTACTTTACCCTCTACTAGGGTTGTATATATATTATTTTCGTCTTTATAAGCCTTAATATTAAACTCTGTACCTATCACTTCTACTTCTTGTGATTTATTAAACACTTTGAATTTAGAACCTTTGTGTTCTGTACTTGGGGATACAACAAAATACGCTTCGCCATAGACCAACTCAACGGTTCTTGCTTTACCTTCTATAAAACTAACTGGATATTTTAGTTGAGATTCAGAATTTAACCATACTTGCGTTCCATCAGAGAGTTTAATGAAAAACTGGCCACCTCTGGGAATCGTTAAATAGTTATATGCAATTTCGTTAGTTTTAGGTTTTTCAGCTTCATAAATAATTTTCTCCCCATTACTGCTAGCATTTTGTGTTTGTACAGAAGTACCTTTTTCAAGAGATATTTGAGAACCATCCTCTAAAGTAAGTGTAGCTTTATCAGTTCCAGGCAAAATAGTATTCGTATTTACTATAATTGTTTTAGTCTCGATAGTTTTGTTAAACAAATCATCTCCAAAGAAATACGTTGTAGCTAGCAATCCCACAATTACCATAGCAGCTGCATAGCGCATTACTTGGTATCTTTTTTTAAGTTTGAAGACTTTTCTCTCATTTGCTATTTCTTTTAATAGCTCAATCTTTATTTTCTCTGAATTGAATTTTTTCATATTATAATCAATAGCGTAATTTGTTCTAATATATGAATTGAACAATTTTTCATTATTAGGATTTTGAACCCATTTTTCTAAATCATTCAACTCTGAAAAAGTAGCTTGATGACTAAGATATTTTATTATGATATTTTGTATTTTATTTGATTCCATATTATTGAACTATATATTACTAAAACGTTACAATTTTGCATAACCCTAACTTTTATAATCACTTTTTTTATATTTTCGCAACAATCAAAATCAATTATTATCAGTTTCTGAAATGGATATTAGCTTTATAAATGACATTACTTTAATAACAGCCCTAAAAAAAGGAGATTCTAAAGCTTATACTTTTTTAGTAAATAACTATCATCATAAACTTTGTGTTTATGCATTTAGTTTGACTAATGACCATGATTTATCAGAAGATATTGTGCAGAATGTTATTATGCGTATTTGGAAACAAAGGCAAAAGCTAAAGGATGATTTTGGAATTAAAAGTTATTTATATAGGTCTGTTTATAATGAGTTTATTGATCAATACAGAAAACAAAAAGCAGTATTAGCCCTAGAAAAAAAATATATTGATGCCTTAAGCAATATTTTAGAGGAAGAAGATGAAAACTCCTTAGAAAAATTAATCAAACTTGTTAAACAAGAAATCGAAAATCTCCCCCCAAAATGTAAACAGGTGTTTTTAATGAGTAAACAGGAAGGACTTACCAATATAGAAATAGCTGAATACTTAAATGTTTCAATAAAATCTGTTGAGGCGCATATTACTAAAGCCTTTTCTATTTTACGCAAATCAATTGGAGATAAAATGCATGGTATTTTGTTTTTGATATTTGGAATGCAAAAAAAACTAAATAAATTATAAATATTTGTTTTTGCATTATATAAAATAACTATTCACTTTTAAGCTCTTTCATATAACTCCAAAACATTTAAAAACAAAAAACCTCCAACCAAAAAGGTTGAAGGTTCTACTTTGTAG
>JAHENA010000115.1 GCA_024643405.1 Flavobacteriales bacterium
TTTTATTCTTTAGAAGGAGGAAGTAATACTTTGTCAATTACATGTACAATACCGTTACCTGCTTTTACACTGGCAATAATGTTTGCCCCCCCAATAACAGGTTTACCATCAATTATTTCAACAATTAAATCTTGGTTATTAGCCTGTCCTAATTTTTTAAAGCGTTTTAAAAAGTCAACACTTAAATTTCCTGGTGTTACATGATATTTTAAAATATCTGCTAAAGTTCCTTTGTTTTCTGGTTTCAAAAGGTTTTCTACTGTTCCTTCTGGTAATGCCGCGAATGCTTCATCAGTAGGCGCAAAAACAGTAAGAGGGCCTACATTTACCAAAGCATTTTCTACTTGGGCAGCTTGAACGGCAGCAACAAGTGTTTTGTGATCTGGCGACCCTATTGCAATTTGTAAGCAATTAGGGGTTGCTTCATCATCACTAATAAAAGCTTGTCCTTGTTTTTCTGTAGTTTGCTGGTTGGCCACGACAGTTTCGTCTGTTTGAGTGCTTTTTTCATTTTTACAGTTAAAAAGACATGTAAAAATTAAAACACTCAATAAAATGTTAATAGTTGTTCTCATATATTCTTATTTTAAGGTTCTGAAGTATTCTAAAACAGCTCTTGCTTCCTCCTGAGTAAGGTTTTGATTCGCCATTGGAGCCCCATTAAATTCAGTCAAAAGTTCTTTTGCTAAAGGGTCATTTACAATCATGTTTTCAGGATTTAGAATCATATTCATAATCCATTCTGGAGTTCTGCGTTCTAAGATACCTAGCGGAGCAGGACCAATAAATTTTTTGGTAGGTCTATGGCAAGCGGTACACATTTTAGTATATACTTCGGCGCCATGAGCAGCCATATCAGTGTCAATCTCAGCAGGCAATTCTAAAGTAGTAACAGGACCTACCCCTTTATTATTTAAATCAATTTTTTGTGAGGCGGCAACGTTACTAACAGTTGGTGCTTGTTGCGTAGTAGTAGATTTTTTTTCATAAGAAAAACCTCCTTCTTCTTTTTCTTTTTTACCTCCACAACTTACGAGAATAATTGTAAAAAAAAGTGTCAATAGTTTTTGAATTGTAGTCATATTAGTTTTTTTAAAAAATAAAATTAGATTTGTGAATCAAAAATAAGGGCTTGGTTCATGTTAAAATATGACAAAAATCATATTTAGGACAAAAAAATCTTTTTTATTTTGATTACTATAAATATACAATAAAATGATTTCAAATTCATCTAAATACGCCATTAAAGCAGTTTTGTATTTAGCATTACATTCCAGTGAAGACGATAAAATTATGGTCAAGGATATTGCAGAACCTATTAATGTTCCTCAGGCATATATTGCCAAATTATTGCAAGAACTTGCTAAACGAAATCTAATTTCCTCAACTAGGGGGCCAAAAGGAGGTTTTTATTTAAGTGAAGAAGATAAAAAGGGAAATATATTAAACATTGTTAGTGCAATTGATAGTGAAAAAAAACTGAATGCTTGTATATTAAGTTTAGAACACTGTAATGAAAACAAACCGTGCCCGCTGCATCATATTATAAGTCCTTCAAAAACTATCTTAATGAAAAACCTGAAAACTAAAACTATATATGAATTGTCCCTGGATGTTAAAAACGGGAAAGCCTTTCTTCCTCTATAGTTTTATTTATAATGAACCTATAACATTTTTAAAGTCTTAAACTAAGAGGCTCCACAACTATTTTAAAGTTCTATAATATTCTAATATCGCTCTCGCATCTTCTTCATTTATGTCCTGTTTAACCATTGGGGCATAATTAAACTCAATGAGTAATTCCTTAGCTAATGGATCTTTTCTTAGCATCTCCTCAGGGTTTAAAATCATATTCATAATCCATTCTGGAGTTCTTGTTTTTAGAATGCCTTTAGGGGCTGGACCAATAAATTTTTTGTCAGGTCTATGACAAGCGGTACACATTTTTTTAAAAATGGTTTCACCTTTTTTTGCTAAAGTATAATCTGTGTTATTTGGTAGGTCTAGTTTTGAAACGGGTCCAATCCCTTTGTTGATTAAATCCACTTTTTCAGAGGCGAGTACTTTAGTTTCCGTTGAGGTTTTATTAGTTTCAGATGACATGTTTTCATATGAAAAACCTGCTCTTTTTTCCGCTTCAGCTTTTCCACAGCTTAATAATGTTAATACAAG
Source organism: Flavobacteriales bacterium (assembly GCA_024643405.1). GTDB lineage: Bacteria > Bacteroidota > Bacteroidia > Flavobacteriales > Flavobacteriaceae > Yeosuana. The sequence goes on from JAHENA010000115.1 coordinate 2,173, forward strand.
AAAGAATAAGACGAGTAAATATAATTTAAACATGATTTATAATTTTACAGATGCAAAACTAATAAAAAAAATTATTACAATATTTTGAGATTTTCACAGGCAGGATGTGAGACTTTTCTATTAGACTATTTGATTAAAAATGTTTGTTATAAAAATTACAAAAAAATATCTAGTTATGGTAAAAATTGTATTTTTGACAAAATTTCTTTGAACAAAAAGATTGTCTGATAAACTATAATGGATAAATATTCCTTTCTTAACGCAGCTCATACTTCTTATTTTGCAGAGCTTTATGATCAATATTTACAAAACCCAGATTCAGTTGAACCTAGTTGGAGAGCGTTTTTTCAAGGCTACGATTTTGGAGCTGAAAATTATGGACTGAATGGTGAAATTATTGAAGGGGTATCAGCTCAAATTCCAGAAAATGTTCAAAAGGAATTTCAGGTTATCAGACTTATTGATGGGTATAGAACACGTGGTCATTTATTTACAAGAACTAACCCAGTAAGATCAAGACGAACTTATGAACCGACTTTAGCAATTGAAAATTTTGGTCTTTCAGAAAATGATTTAGACACGGTGTTTAATGCTGGAGAGGTTTTAGGAATTGGCGCAAAAACCTTGCGAGAAATCCTGTTTCATTTAAACAACATATACTGTAGCTCTATTGGGGTGGAGTATATGTATATAAGAAATCCAGATGTCATTAAGTGGTGGCAAAACCAATTAAATGTTAATGATAATAACCCTAGTTACCCATTAATAGCAAAAAAATACATTCTTTCTAAATTAAATCAAGCAGTTACTTTTGAAAACTTCCTGCAAACCAAATATGTAGGTCAAAAACGTTTTTCACTTGAAGGTGGAGAAACGTTGATTCCTGCAATAAGTGTTGCGCTTTTTAATGCTGTTGAATTGCATGATGTAAAAGAATGTGTTTTAGGAATGGCACATCGTGGCCGTTTAAATACGCTTGTAAATATATTTAGAAAACCTATTAAAGAACTCTTTAGTGAGTTTGAAGGTAAGGATTTTGAAGATGAAGATATTGACGGAGACGTAAAATATCATTTAGGAATCACTCTTGAGAAAACCTATAACAGTGGAAAAACAATCAGGATGAATCTGGTTCCTAATCCATCGCATCTTGAAACTGTAGCTTCTGTTGCAGAAGGGATTACACGTGCTAAAATTGATAATGATTATAATGGTGATGATTCAAAAATTTTACCAATTGTGGTGCATGGAGATGCCGCCATTGCAGGGCAAGGCATTGTTTATGAAGTAGCGCAAATGAGCCAACTAAAGGGTTATAAAACGGGAGGCACCATTCATATTGTAGTAAATAATCAAATTGGGTTTACTACTAATTATTTAGATGCGCGTTCTAGTACCTATTGTACCGATGTTGCAAAAGTAACACTCTCGCCAGTACTTCATATAAATGCAGATGATGCTGAAGCAGTGGTGCATGCTGTGGAAATGGCATTAGAATATAGAATGCGATTCAAGCGAGACGTTTATATAGATTTGTTAGGTTATAGAAAATATGGGCATAATGAAGGTGATGAACCTCGATTTACCCAACCTAAACTCTATAAGGAAATAGCGAAGCATCCAAACCCCTTAGATATTTATACGGATAAATTAATTTCAGAAAAAACGATAGATAAAGCATTTGCTGATTCTAAAGTTCAATCCTTTAAAGATTTACTGGAAAATGAATTTGCTAAATCTAAGGAAGAACATAGCTCAAAAGTAAGAGAATTCATGGAAGAGCGTTGGAAAGGATTCCAGCGAAAGGGATTAGCAGAGATGCTTGATGAAGTGGATACATCATATAAAAAGGATAAACTTGAGAAAATTGCCAAAATAGTTTCAACGGTTCCAAAAGGAGTCAAATTTTTAAGAAAGGCAGAAAGGATACTTGATGGCAGAGCTTCTATGGTTTTTGAAAGTGATTCATTAGATTGGGGAATGGCTGAAACATTGGCTTATGGTACGTTATTGGAAGAAGGTTTTAACGTGCGTATGTCTGGTCAAGATGTGGAACGTGGTACTTTTAGTCACCGTCATGCCATTTTAAGAGATGAAATATCAGAAGAAAGTATCAATTTGTTAAATACCAATCCGGCTAACAAAGGTGAAATGTATATTTATAACTCCTTGTTATCAGAATATGCAGTACTTGGTTTTGATTATGGTTACGCAATGGCTAACCCTAATACACTTACAATTTGGGAAGCGCAGTTTGGAGATTTTAGTAATGGTGCTCAAATAATTTTTGATCAATACTTATCAGCTGCTGAAGACAAATGGAAATCTCAAAACGGGATTGTTGTTTTATTGCCTCATGGTTATGAAGGTCAAGGGTCTGAACACTCATCAGCACGAATAGAGCGTTATTTGCAATTATGTGGTGATGATAATATGACGGTAGCAGATTGTACAACGCCGGCTAACTTTTTCCACTTATTGCGCAGACAAATGAAACGCAGTTTTAGGAAACCTTTAATTGTTTTTACACCAAAAAGTTTATTGCGACATCCAAAAGCAGTGTCCTCAATGAGCGAACTCATAAATGGAAAATTTAATGAAATTATTGATGATATTGTAAATCCAGAAAAAGTAAAAAGGCTGGTTTTTTGTACAGGTAAATTCTATTATGATTTATTAGCTGCACGTGAGAAACTGAATAATGAAGAAGTGGCTTTAGTGAGAGTTGAGCAACTATTTCCATTACATAATGATAAAATTCAGCAGGTAATTAACAGATATCCAAAGGTAAAGGATTATGTTTGGGCCCAAGAAGAACCTAAAAATATGGGTGCTTGGAGTTTTATGTCACAACGTATGGATTTGGTAAAATTACGAGCCATTACAAGACCATATAATTCAGTGCCTGCGCCAGGTTCTGGAACACGAGATAAACGCAGACAACAACGTGTTATTGACGAGGTCTTTGATTTAAGCAATACGATTAAATAAGTCTTGTTTGGATAAATTAAATTTAGAATATAATTAAAATTATAAAAAATGATTTTAGAAATGAAAGTCCCATCGCCAGGGGAATCAATAAAAGAAGTAGAGATTGCGGCATGGTTGGTGCAAGACGGAGATTATGTTGAAAAAGACCAAGCTATTGCAGAAGTTGATAGTGATAAGGCTACTCTTGAACTTCCCGCTGAAGCAAGTGGAATCATTACCTTAAAAGCAGAGGAAGGTGACGCCGTTGCCGTTGGTGCTATTGTTTGTTTAATTGATACGAGTGCCCCAAGACCAGAAGGAACAGCTGCAAAGGAAACAAAACAAGAAGAAGCCCCGAAGGCTGAAGCTAAAAAACCAATAAAAGTAGAAACGGAGTCAACTACTTATGCTACAGGTAGTACAAGTCCTGCTGCAAAAAAGATTTTAGCAGAAAAAGGCATAGCTTCTGTTGAAGTACAAGGGACTGGAAAGGATGGTAGAGTGACCAAGGAGGATGCTATAAATGCCACACCTTCTATGGGAACACCTACGGGAGGAAATAGAGGAACTACGAGAACTAAATTGTCAATGTTACGACGTAAAGTAGCGGAACGATTGGTAGAAGCAAAAAATACAACTGCCATGTTAACGACGTTTAATGAAGTTGATATGTCTCCAATTTTTGCTTTAAGAGAGGAATATAAAGAGACCTTTAAGAGTAAGCATGGTGTATCTTTAGGATTTATGAGTTTCTTTTCATTAGCAGTAGTTAGAGCATTAAAAATGTACCCGGCTGTCAATTCTATGATTGACGAAAAAGAAATGATTACTTATGATTTTTGTGACATCAGTATCGCTGTTTCTGGACCTAAAGGATTGATGGTACCGGTGATGAGAAATGTTGAGAACATGACATTCAGAGGTGTTGAAGCAGAAGTGAAAAGATTAGCTATTAGAGCGCGTGATGGTCAAATTACAGTCGATGAAATGACAGGTGGCACTTTTACCATTTCAAATGGCGGTGTTTTTGGCAGCATGTTGTCAACACCTATTATCAATCCACCACAAAGTGGTATTTTGGGAATGCACAACATAGTTGAACGCCCGGTGGCCATTAATGGGAAAGTAGAAATTCGCCCTATAATGTATGTGGCGTTGTCTTATGATCACAGAATTATTGATGGAAGAGAAAGTGTAGGGTTTTTAGTAGCTGTGAAAGAAGCTTTAGAAAATCCTGTGGAATTATTAATGAACAATGATGTAAAAAAGGCATTGGAGTTATAATATATCCTGAATTTGAAATAAAAAAAATCCTGAGTCTTGTAACTCAGGATTTTTTTTTGAAACTGACAAATATCATCTTTATTTAGACTAATTAAAAATAACTTTACAGCCAAATTGAATCCCTTATGAAAAGGCATGATTTAGGCTTTATTATTTTAACTGTTCTTTTGATACATTTAAAATTAGTCTGTCAAACAGTTGAGCCTTCCAGAAATGTTGAAAAGAATAATTTACAACTGGAATTTGAAACAAACTATTCGGTTGAAAATGAGACTGTGAATAAAACAACTTCATGGAATATTCCAAATATCTTGATTAGATATGGCATTTCAGACAATATTGAGCTTCAATTACATTCACCATTCACTAAAGTAAGATGTTTTGAAAATAGCCAGTTAATATCAAACATATTCGAATTTAATGAAATTGAATTTGGAGTATCCGTTAATTTATGGAAACAGAATAAACTAATACCTGAAACAGCAATCATGGCAAGAATGGTGTCACCAACCAAAGAATTTAAGAGGAACACCATTGGTAATATTGTCTCTCTTAATTTTTCAAATGTAATTTCAAATAATATGTCTTTTAATTACAATATAGGAACGGCGACGGATATTGATAAAAACACCTATGGGTTTTATGTCATGAATATTAGTTATGAACTAAACCCTAAAGCTCATTTCTTTATTGAAAACACAGGGATATTTAATAAAAACACAGAATCAAATTGTTTAGGCACGGGGTTTGGGTTCAATTTAAACAGTTCTTTGGCAATTGATTTTTCAATGGCTCATAGTCTAAATAATAAGATGTATTACACGGGAGCCATTGTCACTTGGGTAATCAATACACATAAAAAGGGATAGCGTTATTATGACGTAGCTGAACTAAAAAATATACACAAAA
>JAHENA010000036.1:0-16372 GCA_024643405.1 Flavobacteriales bacterium
GGATACGGCTGGATTAAAATGACCTCCTGAAATATGGCCTACTGCATAAGCCATGGTTAAAACTGTAAGACCAAAAGCCAATGCAACACCTGCAAAACCAATTCCTAAATCTGGAAAACCAGCAGCAAAAATAGCGCTTCCGCAACCTCCAAAGACGAGCCAGAAGGTTCCAAAAAATTCCGCAAATAATTTTTTCATAAATAAAAGATTAATAGTTAGTTAAATAAATATAAGAATATTTGTTGATTAGTTGAAAAAAATGCTTCTCTTGAGAAATATCCACCACTTTATTTTTATCAGTATTTTGGTCAAAAGCATTATCTTTGTTTCAAATTTTTAATCTAATGAAACTTCTATTAATAACAATTGCCTTACTTGGACTTGGAATTGCTGGAATTGCTATCAAACTATGGGCGAAAAAAGACGGTAAATTCGCAGGAACATGTGCTAGTCAAAATCCAGTGTTAAATAAAAATGGTGAGTCTTGTGGTTTTTGTGGCAAAACTCCCGATCAGTTTAGTGACTGTAATGAACCTCAACATTCTTAATAATTTATGACATTTCTTGACTTCGTATTCTACATCTTTCTAGTTGTAGTTTGTATTCAAGTTTTTTTCAACTTATTTTTCTTCAGTAAATTTGTCTTTACAAAACATCAAACAGGAACTTCAGAAAAGATTCCTGTTTCAGTCATTATTTGTGCGAAAAATGAAGCTGACAATTTAAAGAAATTTTTACCTTCAATCCTGTCACAAGATTATCCCATTTTTGAAATTATCCTCATTAATGATGCTTCCAGAGATAAAACCTTGAAGGTTATGGAATCTTTCGCCAGCACAAACAATAAAATTAAAATTGTAAACGTAAAAAACATTGAAGCCTTTTGGGGTAACAAAAAATATGCTTTAACTCTTGGCATTAAAGTAGCCACATATGATTATTTATTATTTACTGATGCTGATTGTAAACCAGTTTCCCAGCAATGGATATCCGAAATGAGTTCACATTTTAATAACACCAAAACGGTTGTTTTAGGGTATGGCAGTTACAAGAAAATTAAAAAATCAATTTTAAATAAACTTATAAGATTTGAAACTCTTTTAACTGCAGTTCATTATTTTTCTTTTGCAAACATTGGATTACCTTATATGGGCGTTGGAAGAAATTTGGCCTATAAAAAAAGTGAATTCTTTAATGCTAATGGTTTTATGAACCATATGCATATTCGTTCTGGTGATGACGATTTATTCATCAATCAAATTGGCAATTCAAAAAATACAGCAATCTGCACATCAAATGATAGTTTTACTGAATCCATTCCAGAAACCACCTTTAAAAAATGGTACAAACAGAAGAGAAGACATATTTCAACAGCCAAATATTATAAAATCCAACACAAGGTATTACTAGCTAGTTTATTTATCTCTCAACTATTTTTTTGGGTGTTGGCTATCACTCTTTTTATAACTGCTTTTAAATGGCAGATAGTACTAGCCTTATTTGTATTAAGAATATCCTTGCAGTACACCATCATTGGATTTTCAACCAAAAAATTAGGAGAAAAAGACCTACTCTCATTACTTCCGTTTTTAGAACTTTTTTTAATTATTACTCAATTAACTATCTTTATAAATAATCAAATTTCAAAAACAAATCATTGGAAATAGAAGAAGCTATCAAACGTGCTAAATTAAATGACCAAAAAGCTTTTAATTTCTTGTTGGATACTTTTTGGGATGATGTTTATGGATTTCAGTTAAAACGTATTGAAAATGAAAGTGACGCAGAAGATATTACCATACAAACATTTTCAAAAGCCTTTGACAAAATAGAAACCTTTGATGATAATTTTAAGTTTAAAACTTGGCTTATCACCATTTCTAAAAACATTCATATTGATTTATTAAGAAAAGAAAAGAAATACTTTTCTCCGGGAAATTTAAATTCAGATGAGCAAGCCTTTCAAATCTTAGATGAATCTCCTTCTGCAGAAGACACGTTGATTACAGAACAAAATTTAGCTAAATTACTTCGTGATATTAAAAAATTAAACCCTCCTTATCAAGAAGTGATTAATTTAAGATATTTTCAAGAATTAAGTTATAAAGAAATTTCAAAGGAGCTTAATGAACCGATGAATAATGTAAAAGTTAAATTATTACGTGCAAAAAAACTCTTGGCAGACATTATTCAAAAATCCAAATGATTCATAAAATTAAAAATTTGGGCCCTGGATTATTATTTGCTGGAGCGGCCATAGGCGTTTCTCATTTAGTGCAATCTACTCGTGCTGGGGCAGATTTTGGATTAGGTTTGTTGTGGGCTTTATTACTGGTTAATTTATTCAAATATCCATTTTTTCAATTTGGCCCAAGATATGCCACTGCTACTGGTGAGAGTTTACTTGATGGTTACAAAAAATTAGGCAAAGGTATTTTAATAGCCTACTTTATACTTAGTATAGCCACAATGTTTACCATTCAAACTGCTGTAACTATTGTTACGGCCGGTTTGGCTTCAACCCTTTTTGGTGATTTTATAAGTATTGAAATTTGGACTATAATCATTCTTGTTATCTGTTTTTCATTACTGCTTTTAGGTAAATACAAGTTACTTGATAAACTAATGAAAATAATAGTATTAACACTTACCATTAGTACCATTATAGCCGTGTACATGGCCTATTCAAAAAATTCAAATGCTCTGTCAATTCAACAAATACTGCCCAATAATAGTTTGGACATTGCTTTTTTAATTGCATTTATGGGCTGGATGCCTGCTCCATTAGATATTTCTGTATGGCAGTCGCTTTGGGCTATTGAAAAAAACAAGGAAACCAAAGAATATAGTCCTAAGTCTGCATTATTTGATTTTAATATTGGGTATTTAAGTACTATTTTTATTGGCATTGGATTTCTTATGTTAGGTGCCTTTGTAATGTATAACAGTGGCGAAACATTTAGTAATTCTGCAGGTGTTTTTTCTGGGCAGTTAATAAATATGTATACTAATAGTCTTGGAAATTGGGCTCATTATATTATTGCTATAGCTGCTTTTACTACCATGTTTAGCACCACCATAACTACATTAGACGCATCACCCAGAGCTATGGACAGAGCTACTGAACTAATATTTCAAAAATCCTCAAAGTATGGATATTTGACATGGATTGCCTTATTAACCTTGGGAACCATTTGCATTTTTTTCCTTTTAAATTCAGAAATGGGCTTACTGATTAAGATTGCAACTATTTTATCCTTTATTACAGCTCCTTTTTATGCCATTATTAATTACAGATTAATTTCAAGTAACCACACACCAAAAGAATGGCGACCATCCATACAACTACATATATTGAGTTGGTTGGGTATCTTATTTTTAACCGGATTTAGCATTTGGTATCTTTCCACTTTATAAAGTTTGAATTAAAGAATACTTTGTATCTTTGTGGCTTTCTTTTTAAGCTATGGAATCAGAAATAATTTCAAATATATTACCAGAACGTGAACCGAAGCCAAAATGGTTAAGAGTGAAGCTACCCACTGGTAAAAAGTATACCGAGCTAAGAGGTTTGGTTGATAAATACAAACTTAATACGATTTGTACATCTGGAAGTTGCCCTAATATGGGTGAATGTTGGGGTGAAGGCACTGCAACTTTTATGATTTTAGGAAACATTTGTACAAGATCCTGTGGTTTTTGTGGTGTAAAAACGGGTCGTCCAGAATCGATAGATTGGGATGAGCCTGAAAAAGTAGCAAGATCCATTAAACTTATGAATATTAAACATGCTGTTTTAACTAGTGTTGATAGAGATGATTTAAAAGATATGGGCAGTATTATGTGGGCTGAAACGGTGAAAGCGGTACGCAGAATGAATCCTGATACAACTCTTGAAACACTTATTCCAGATTTTCAGGGGATAGAACAACATATTGACCGAATTATAAAAGTAGCTCCAGAGGTTGTATCTCATAATATAGAAACGGTAAGACGTTTAACTCGTGAGGTCCGGATTCAAGCAAAATATGACAGAAGCTTAGGTGTCTTAAAATATTTAAAGCAGCAAGGGCAACGTAGAACAAAATCTGGAATTATGCTAGGCCTGGGAGAAACAAGAGAAGAAGTGATTGAAACCCTTCATGACTTAAAAGCAAATGATGTTGATGTAATCACTATTGGCCAATATTTACAACCAAGTAAAAAACATTTACCAGTAAAACAGTTTATCAATCCAGACCAGTTTAAAGAATATGAGGAAATAGGTTTTAATCTTGGTTTCCGCCATGTTGAAAGTAGTGCGCTAGTTCGTTCCTCATACAAGGCCCAAAAACATGTTCATTAGTGATAATTTATGCTATCAATATTTTTGGTAGAAATATAAAGGAGTATTTTTAAATTTTTCAATACGAATCTAATTTTTAAGTTGAAAATACCTACATATTATCGCATTTGAAAAATTTTATTGATAAATAATGCAATTTATCGGAAAAATGATGCGTTTTATCGGAAAAAAAATTATATTTGTCAGTAATAGTAAAAAAATGACCCAAATCTTTAGACACATATTAGTCACTTTTATGCTGTTGACCCTAAGCGTGTCTTCACAGAATTCTATTGAAAAAGATCCAGAATTGCTTCAAAACAAAATAAATTATTTCATCTCACAATCAGAAGATGATATTAATAAATTTAATTACTACGAAGCACAAAAAAAACTTGATGATGCTTTAGAAATCGCCGAAGGTATTGATGATAAAATAAGTATTGGTTTAATTTATTCTAAAAAAGGAAATCTACAACTCATTATTGAAGAATTAGATGCAGCCATTATTTCTATTAATAAAGCAATAGAAATGCAGCGATTTGCTAAAGACAATGCCAATTTAGGAAACTCTTACAAGACTTTTGGTGACATTTATAAAAGCAAAAAAAATTATAACCAAGCTTTAGATTATTATATTTCTGCTCAAACACTTTTTGAGCAAGAAGGACTTAATAATAATTTATCTGGCGTTTTGTTAAGCGAAGCTGAGACTTACATTGAATTAAAAAATTACAATAAGGCAAGAACCATAATAGAACAAGCACTAGCATTAGCTAAACGATTACAATTACCTAGAATTGAGAGTAGCGCCCTGATTTTCCATGGTAAAGTATATAATAGTTTAGGAGATAATGAAAAAGCTCTTACCTATGCTAATGAAGGCATCCTAATTGCTAAACAAAAGAAGTATAATGATATACTGAATGAAGGTTATTTAGTATTAAGTCAAATACACCAGAGTATTGGAGATTATAAAGTTTCAAATCAATATTTAAGAGCTTACTTAAAACTATCTGATTCTTTAAGAACCGTTAAAAGAGAAAATTTATCACCAGACAAAAAAATTCAGTTTTTAATTAATGATCAAAATGCTAATTTCAAAAAGCAGGAAGAACAGTTAAAAGAAGCCAAAGATAAAAATGATTTAAGCACCTTAATATCTATTTTAAGTGTTGCTTTAATCACCATTTTATCATTATTAACCTTATCGCTTTACAAAAACAATAATATCAGATTAAAAACAAACAATATGCTCCACAAGAAAAACGCGGAACTTATTGTGGCAAAGGAGAAAGCAGAATTAGCTTCCAAAACCAAAGCCAATTTCTTATCAACGGTAACTCATGAATTACGCACACCACTTTATGCTGTAACGGGTTTAAGTAATATGCTATTGGAAGAAAACCCAAAACCTGAGCAAATTCAACATTTAAAATCGCTTAAATTTTCCGGAGACTACCTGCTTACATTTATCAATGATATATTACAAATAAATAAAATTGAGGCTAATAAAGTTGAAATAGATCCTGAAGCATTTAACCTGAAAAAGAAAATAAATAATATCCTACTGGCGTTAAATAACTCAGCTACTGACAACAATACGAAACTTCATTTAGAATATGATAAAGCGTTACCTGAGAACTTTTTTGCAGACCAATTAAAAATTTCACAAATATTAATCAATCTAGTTGGTAATTCCATTAAGTTCACAAAAGATGGTGATATCTGGATAAGAGTTATTAAAATAAAAGAAGAAAATGACATTTACAATCTGCGTTTTGAGGTTGAGGATAATGGAATTGGTATAAGTCAAGAAAAGCAGGATAATATGTTCGAAAGCTTTTCTCAAGGCTCTATACAAATTAACCGTAAATATGGTGGAACTGGTTTAGGCCTATCAATTGTAAAAGGATTAATTGAAATTTTAAAAGGTAAAATTTATTTAAAAAGTGAGCTTGGCAAAGGAACAACCTTCTATTTTGAAATTCCTTTAAAATATTCTGAAAAAGAAGCGAAAGAAGCTAAAACTACTCCATTTAATGGTGATAAAACATTAGACCTAAGCAATGTTAAAGTTCTAGTTGTTGAAGACAATAAAATAAACCAAATGATTACTAAGAAAATCCTAACTAAAATGGGACTTAAATGTGATGTAGTTGATAACGGGGAATCTGCTGTTGACATGGTTAAAACAAACAATTATGATATCGTTTTAATGGATATTCATATGCCCGGTATTAGTGGTATTGAAGCAACTAAAATAATAAGAACATTCGATAAAGAGCTTACCATTTTTGCCTTAACTGCCGTTACGATTGAAGATAAAATGCACGAATTTGATGAGGCTGGATTTACTGATATTATTCCTAAGCCATTTAAACAAGAAGATTTTGAGAAAAAACTTTTCAATGCATTATCACCTTCAAATAAATCTACTTCAACATAGAGATAACAAATCTTTTAATTAAATCATTAAACTTTTCAGAATTATCAATTACTACATGAATGGGTAAATAAAATAGTTTTCCTTTTAATGATTCAAATTTTTGCAACCTCATATAATCTTTCTCAGTAGTTATAATCAGGTTATTTTTACTTATTTCCTCAACGTCTTTTAATGTAAAATCATAATGATCTTGAAAATTTAAATGTTCAAACTTTAAATTTCTATTTCTTAAATATTCAACTAATGGGTTGGCATTTGCAATGCCAGTTACCAGAGTAAAACTAAAAATATCATCCAAGTTTTTACTTTCGCTAGAAGATTTTACAACGTCACTATAATTTATACTACTAAAAAACACATGTTGATGCTGAAGAGGTTTTATTGCACTAATTAAAGTATCCTTTTCAGCTTGCTTTAATTCTAATGGACATTTAGTAACTATTATAAAATCCGCACGTTGAGCACCATGTTTTGACTCCCGTAAATTACCAGCCGGTAGTAAAAAGTCATTTATATACAAATTATCATACGTTGTTAGCAGTAAATTAAATCCGGCTTTTACTTTTCTATGTTGAAAAGCATCATCAAGCAAAATAACTTCTGGTGAAGTTTCAACAGATTTTAAAGAATTAATACCATGTACTCTATTAGAATCTACCGCAACTTGAATCTCATTTTTATATTTAGAATAAAACTGAAAGGGTTCATCTCCAATAGACTCAGCAGAAGATTTATTATTTGCCAATTGAAAGCCTTTTGATTTTCTTTTATACCCCCTACTTAAAGTAGCTATCTTATAATCATCTTTAAATAATTCAATCAAATATTCAATCATTGGGGTTTTTCCAGTGCCTCCAACACTTAAATTACCAACACAAATTACTGGAAAATCAAATGAAACAGATTTTTTAATTCCAAATTCGTAACATGTATTACGTACCCAAGTAACCGCATAATAAACAGGAACAAAAGGGAAAAATAATTTTCTGTAAAATTTCATTAAATCTTTAATGATTTTAATTCAATCACAATATGACAAAGTAAAGATTATTTTTTTAAACGATTCTATGCGACTAAATGAAAATTATAAAATAGGTATACATTAAATATTTTATCTTTGAAGTAAAACACGTATACCATGATTATTCAAGACGTCATAAATCTTTTGGAAGAATTTGCACCGTTAACATATGCTGAAGATTTTGATAATGTGGGATTGTTAGTTGGAGACAAAAACACTAAGTTATCGGGAGTCTTAGTAACCCTGGACACTCTTGAAAGTGTTGTTGATGAGGCGATAGAATACAAATACAACCTGATTGTAAGTTTTCATCCAATTATTTTTAAAGGATTAAAAAAAATTACTGGAAAAACATATGTTGAACGTGTTATTTTAAAAGCTATCAAGCATGACATAGCTATATATGCCATTCACACCGCTTTAGATAATGCTTTTAAAGGTGTTAATGACGCCATATGTAACCAATTAGAATTGGTAAATAAGCAAATACTGATACCACAAACACAAACCATTAAAAAATTAACCACTTTTGTTCCTAAAGATGAAGCAGAAGTGTTGAGAAATGCCCTTTTTAAAGCTGGCGCTGGTAGTATTGGTAACTATTCAAAATGTAGTTTTAATACGGAAGGCATTGGTACATTTATGGGAAATGACCTGTCTTCACCTACCAAAGGATTAAAAGGAGAAACTCATAAAGAAGAAGAAACACAGATATCAGTAACTTATTCCAAACATTTAGAGTCCGCCATTTTAAAAACTTTATTCACAACTCATTCCTATGAAGAAGTAGCTTATGAAATTACGACGCTTGAAAATAAAAACCAACATATTGGTATAGGTATGGTTGCAGAATTGAAAGAACCAATGGAGGAATTAAGGTTTTTAAATTATTTAAAAACAAAAATGAAGGTAACCCACATCAAACATTCTGCCTTATTGGGAAAACCAGTTAAAAAAATTGCAGTTTTAGGGGGCTCAGGAAGCTTTGCTATTGAGGCCGCTAAAGCATCAGGTGCTCAAGTATTTATAACGGCAGATTTAAAATATCACGACTTTTTTACTGCTGAAAAGGACCTGATTTTGGCTGATATAGGGCATTTTGAAAGTGAACAATTCACAAAAAATATTTTAGTAGCATTTCTTATTAAAAAAATCACTAATTTTGCAGTCGTTTTATCGAAGACACATACCAATCCCGTTAAGTATTTTTAAAGTATGACTAAAAAGAAAGAAGTAACTGTTGAAGAGCGTTTAAGAGCTTTATATGATTTACAACTTATAGATTCTCGTATAGATGAAATAAGAAATGTACGAGGAGAACTTCCATTAGAAGTTCGTGATTTAGAAGATGAAGTTGCTGGACTTACCACTAGATTAGAAAAATTGGTTTCTAGTTTAGATGTTGTTGACAATGAAATTGTTGCTAAGAAAAATTTAATTGAAGAATCAAAAGCCTTAATTAAAAAATACAGTGAGCAGCAAAAAAATGTTAGAAACAACAGAGAATTTAATTCCATAACTAAGGAAGTTGAATTTCAAGAATTAGAAATTGAATTAGCTGAAAAACATATTAAGGAATTCAGAGTTCAAATTGAACAAAAGAAAGAAGTTGTTGCAGAAACTAAGGAGCGTTTAAAAGCTAGAGAAACTCACTTAAAACACAAAAAAGGGGAGCTTGATGCTATTTTAGCTGAAACTGCAAAAGAAGAGCAAGCATTAATTGCAAAATCTGAAGATTACAAAGAACAAATTGAAGAGCGTTTAGTGTCCGCTTATACCAGAATCCGTCAAAATGTAAAAAACGGATTAGCTGTAGTAGCTATTGAACGAGGCGCTTCAGGTGGATCTTTTTTCACAATTCCACCTCAGGTACAGGTAGAAATAGCTTCAAGAAAAAAAATAATTACGGATGAGCATAGTGGTAGAATTTTAGTCGATGAATTACTTGCTACTGAACAAAAAGAAAAAATGGAAAAGTTTTTTTCAAAGCTATAAATCATTAAAAAATATTCATCAAAAGCCTTCATAACCTGAAGGCTTTTTTATTTAATAAAATTTTCACACAAAATAATTTTAGGTTTTATAATTTTATACGACTACTAAGTTAAAAAAATATGAAAAAATTAATACCTCTATTTTTAATTACCCTTCTCTTTAGCTGCCAAAATTCAGCACAGGTCAATAAAGAACAAAATGCTGTTATTAATGCAAAACCCGTTGAAGTGCCAATGAAAAATGGAAAGGCTAAAGCTTATTTTGCAAGTGGCTGTTTTTGGTGTGTTGAAGCTATATATGAAAGTGTAAAGGGGGTTGATGAAGTTATAAATGGGTATTCAGGTGGACACACCAACAACCCAACTTATGAAGCTAGTAATACTGGCAGAACGGGGCATGCCGAAGCCGTTGAAGTAATTTATGACCCGGAAATTATTAGTTTTTCAACCCTTGTAGATGTGTACTTTGCTTCTCAAAACCCAACGCAAGTAAATGGTCAAGGACCAGATCATGGTTCGCAATACCGTTCCATCATTTTTTATCAGAATGACAATCAAAAACAAATCATTTTAAAGAAAAAAGAAGCGTTATCAAAAAGATTAAATAAAGAGATTGCTGCAGAAGTATATCCGTTTCAAAAGTTCTGGAACGCTGAAGACTATCATCAGAATTATGAAAAATTACATCCAGAAAACAGATATGTTCAAGGGGTTTCTGTTCCGAGGTTAAATCACTTTAAAGAAAAAATGCCAGAAGTCTTAAAAGAAAATCATTAAGACTTAATGGCCTTAATTTCAAATATTAAAGGATATAATTTGTCTTTAGTAACATACATGCCAGATTTAGTTTCAATTAAATCAGGTAAAACATTATAAGGGCTTTCATCATATTCATTTAAATATTCTATTTGCAGTCCTGCTTCAATAAGGGCATTAATTACTTCACTCAATCCATGGTTCCATCCATATTCTTTACTTATCATGTTAGAACCTGTATTGGCATAAGTGCCTTCATATTCCTCATAAATTACTTCCTCTTGCATATAACCGTATTTTAAAATGGGCTTTCCGCTTAAATAATCAAACATCCAAACCAGCGGATGAAACTCCACCATATAAAATACACCCCCTTTTTTTAGCCTTTCAGCAATCATTTTACCCCAAGGTTTTAAATCTGGTAACCACCCTATCACCCCATAACTGGTAAACAAAATATCAAAAGTGTCCTTCAGATGCATTGAAGTCTCTAAAACATTACAACAAATAAACCTAGCATTAGCATTTAATTCTGTGTTTAATTGTTTGGCTAATTTAATACCTTCATCACTTATATCTACTCCAATGCATTCCGCTCCTAACCTGCTCAAGCTTAAAGTATCCTGCCCAAAATGACATTGTAAATGCAATAAAGATTTACCATCTACTTTACCCAAAGCATTTGTTTCATAAGACATTAATGAAGACGCGCCCTTTTTAAAGGCCTCTAATTTATATAAATCACCTTTAACATGGGCTTTAACCTTTTGGTTCCAGGTTTGCCTGTTGACTTCGAAATAGTGGTTAAATTTTTCCATTAGAAAGTATATTAAAAACTTATTTTCGTTTTAATGTTAAGGCTGCGAAAAAAGAAATTAGGATGAATAATAATAGGCTTAAAAAACTCAATTTTAAGCTTGATATTTCAGCCAAAAATCCTAATAAAACAGGGCCAACCAAAAACCCAAAGAATCCTATCCCTGAAATAAAGGATATACTTATTGATGAATCTATACGTGGCGTTTTACCTCCTAATCTAAAGAGTTCAGGTATTATAACTGAAAGTCCCAGTCCTACCAACCCAAAACCAAAAACAGCAATTAATGGTTGTACCAATAACACACAAATAAATCCAATCATTGATAAAAACAAACCAACTTGCATTAATACTTTGGAACCATATTTAATACTAATACCATCTCCAAGAAATCTACCAAAAGCCATGCTTGCTGAAAAAACCGTAAATCCTAAACCAATCCAAGAGGCTTTTGCAAGAGAAATGTTTTTTAAATATAAAGCACTCCAATCAACAATAGCACCTTCACTTGCCATAATAAAAAAAGCAATAATAGCAAGCACAATTAAAGGTTTACAATGCTCTATTTTAAATGGAACAGTATCAAGCTTTAGTGAGACCGTTTGAAAATAATTTTTAACAAATAGCAAATTCAGAATAAATAATATAATAATAACTATCATTAAATGGTTCAATGGGACTAAATCAGCAGGTAAAAATAAACCTCCTATACCAGCACCTAAAAACCCTCCTAAACTAAAAAAACCATGATTGGCGGACATGATATGAACCAAATCCCTTTTTTCAATTTCACTCACTAATGCATTCATTGCAACATCTGTTAGTCCAGAAAAAACACCAACAACATACATTCCCAAACACAACAAAAAATAACTGTTTGCACTAAAAGGAATAAGAAATGACATAAGAAATAAAAAAACACCAAAAGCAGTAACCCTGCCAACACCAAATCTGATAATAACCTTTGGGGCTAATAAAATCATGGACAAGGTTCCTAAGGCCATATAAAATATGGCCAAACCTAATTGTCCTTCATCAATACCTAAATTCGCTTTTATTCTTGGAATATATATAGCCCATGTTCCATAAATAACATTTAAAGTTGCAAAAACTAAGGCTGGTCCAAAATAAACTCCTTTAGAAAAAATAAGTTTTAGTGAATTCATATTAGCATTTTAAATAAAAGATTTGATCCTACTAAAATAAAATAAGTTCTTGAATAAATACTTCTTTAGTATCTTTGATAGAAAACATGAAAAAAATCGCTACGCTATTCTGCTTCATACTATTATTTTTATCCTGCAAATCAGATAAAAAAGACAAAGGCCATCTAATAAATGACACCAGCCATTTTAGTACATCAGAAAAAATAGCTAATGCCTATGGTTTTGATAATTGGAAAAACATATCTCAAATAGCATTTACGTTTAACGTTGATAAGGACAGCAGTCATTTTGAACGTTCATGGAATTGGAAACCTAAAACGAACGATGTTATATTAATAACTGAAAAAGACACTATAATATATAACAGAAAACATATTGATAGCTTATCAATGAATACTGACAGAGCCTTTATTAATGATAAATATTGGTTATTGGCTCCCTTTCAATTACTCTGGGACCAAGGCACTTCCATTTCAGAAGTTGTTAAAGAAAAAGCACCGATTAGTAAAAATATTTTGAATAAAATCACCTTGACCTATTCCAGTGAAGGTGGATATACCCCAGGTGATGCTTATGATTTTTATTTTGGAGAGGATTATTTAATTAAAGAATGGGTTTACAGAAAAGAAAATAGTGAGACCCCATCATTAACAACAACCTGGGAAAATAATCAAGATTTTAACGGGATCATATTAGCTTTAAATCATATAAAATCAGAAGGTCATTTCAAATTATATTTTAGTAATATTAAAATTTCCATGAACTAAGTTTTTAAGGCTTCGTTTCTAAATTTATAATTCTTATTTTTGTTAGAAACGATAAATAAACTCACTTTGTCAAACTTTCAATTAGGTCTTGAATTTGCAAAACTTCAAGATCAAAATGACCCATTATCTGTATACAGAAATCAATTTCATATTCCTAAAGATAAACAAGGAAATGAATTAATTTATATGACCGGCAATTCATTGGGGCTGCAGCCAATAACAACAAAGGCCTATATAAATCAGGAGTTAGAAGATTGGGCTAATTTAGGTGTTGAAGGCCACACAGATGCCAAAAATCCATGGTTAAAATACCATGAATATTTAACCGAAAGTATGGCAAAAATAGTTGGCGCCAAACCTATTGAAGTGGTTATCATGAATACTTTGACCGCTAATCTACATTTTATGATGGTGTCGTTTTATAAACCAACTAAAACACGCTATAAAATTCTAATTGAAGCAGATGCGTTTCCTTCAGATAAATATGCCGTTGAATCTCAATTACGGCATCATGGTTTTGATGATAAAGAAGGCCTTATTTTATGGAAAGCCAGAAAAGGAGAAGAACTTGTCAATTATGAAGATTTAGAATCTATATTTAAAACTCATGGTGATGAAATAGCCTTGGTCATGATTGGTGGGGTGAACTATTACACTGGACAATATTTCGATTTAAAACACATTACACAAATAGGTCATAAACATGGGTGTTTGGTTGGCTTTGACTGCGCCCATGGCGCTGGAAATGTTGAACTAAATTTACATGATTCTGGCGCCGATTTTGCTGTGTGGTGTACCTATAAATATTTAAACTCAGGACCAGGCAGTCTAGCAGGATGCTTTGTTCATGAGCGCCATGCAAATAACAAAAACCTGAATAGATTTACAGGTTGGTGGAGCCATAATAAAGAAACCCGTTTTAGAATGCGAGATGAATTTGACCAACTTCCCGGAGCCGAAGGCTGGCAATTGAGTAATCCTCCCATTTTATCAATGGCAGCGATCAAAGCCTCTTTAGATTTATTTGATGAAGTTGGGTTTAAAAAAATAGTTGAAAAATCTAAAAAACTAACGGGTTATTTTGAGTTTTTATTAAATGAACTGAACAACAAACATATTAAAATTATCACACCCAGTAACCCAAAAGAAAGGGGCTGTCAATTGTCTATTCAAGTTAAAAATGCTGATAAATCACTGCATCATAAATTAACTGATGCAGGTGTAATAAGTGACTGGCGAGAGCCAGATGTCATAAGATGTGCTCCAGTACCACTATACAATTCATTCCAAGATGTATATCATTTAGTTGAAAAATTGAAAAATATTTTAAATGAATAAGCCGCAAAACATACTAGTTATAGGTGCCGGACTCTGCGGGTCACTCTTAGCATTACGACTTGGCCAGAGAGGCTATCATGTTACTGTTATGGAAAAACGACCTGATTTGCGAAAGGTAGATATTAGTGCTGGGCGCTCTATTAATCTTGCTTTTTCTGATCGGGGTAACAAGGCCATGAAACTTGTTGGCTTAGAATCCAAAGTCAACGCATTATGTATTCCTATGAATGGGCGTATGATACATGATACAAAAGGCAATACTTTTTTATCAAATTATAGTGGCAGGGATTATGAATATATTAATTCTATTTCTCGTGGTGGTCTCAATGCGCTGCTTTTAGACGAAGCAGAAAAACATGAAAATGTGACTATTCATTTCAACCGTAAATGTAAATCCGTTGATTTTGAAAAAACCACCGCATTATTTTATGATTATGACTCAAAAACAGATTTTATAGAAGATGCAGATGTCATCATTGCAACAGACGGAGCAGGTTCTATTTTGAGAAAAAGTTATTATCTAGAAAAAAAATTCTTATTTAGTTTTTCGCAAGATTATTTAACTCATGGATATAAAGAATTGTCGATATTACCAACACATTCTGGGGATTATAAAACCTATAAAAATGCGCTTCATATCTGGCCTCGTGGTTCATTTATGCTCATAGCACTGCCTAATTTAGATGGCAGTTTTACGGTGACACTTTTTTTGAGTTTTGATGATGGCGATTATAATTTCAACAATTTAACCACCCAAGAAAAGGTAACTGAATTCTTTAAAAATGAATTTCCAGATGCACTTGATTTAATGCCAAATTTGGTAGAGGATTTTTTCAAAAATCCCACCTCGCCGCTTGGTACTGTAAAATGTTCGCCTTGGCATTATAAAGGGAACACACTACTTATGGGTGATGCTGCCCATGCTATTGTGCCATTTTACGGACAAGGCATGAATGCCTCTTTTGAAGATGTGGTTGAATTTGACACCATTTTGGATGCTCACAATAAACCATCCACAAAAAGTGATTGGGAAACCATTTTTAAAGCTTACGAAAGCACTCGAAAAAAAGATACTGATGCCATTGCTGATTTAGCCATTGATAATTTTTATGAAATGAAAGATCATGTTAACAATCACTTGTTTAGAGAAAAACGTCATTTAGAAATGGCTTTGGAAAAGAATTTTCCAGATAAATATGCATCTAAATATTCTTTAGTCACTTTTAATGAAAATATAGGTTATAGAGAAGCCATGTTAAAAGGACGCGCACAAGATAAAGCCATTTTAAATATGCTGGCCGAAGGAGAAATAGATTTAAATAGTGATTTGAGACAAGTTTTAGATAAAATAAATTCTGAAACTCAGGAAATTCTTGAAGAAGATAATATAGCTGGACTAAAATAATTAATTATGAGTGAAGAAAAAGTTGTAACTCCCAGAGGCGCTTATCCCCATACCAGACGTGTGGGTGATTTTATATTTGTTTCCGGTACTAGTTCTCGCCGTGCTGATAATACGATTGCAGGTGTTGACATCATTGATGAAATGGGAACGAAACGCTTAAATATTGAAGTACAAACCCGGGAAGTTTTATTAAATATAGAAAAGAATTTAGCAAAAGAAGGCGCCTCCTTAAAAGATGTGGTTGATGTCACCTCCTTTTTGGTAAATATGAATGATTTTGCAGGTTATAATAAAGCCTATGCCGAGTTTTTCAATGCCCTAACAGGGCCAGCACG
>JAHENA010000036.1:16472-28594 GCA_024643405.1 Flavobacteriales bacterium
TTAATTAAAATTTCTGATTTGCTTGAAGCTAATTTGAAACGTTTTGCAGAAGCAGAAAGCAAAGACAACGGCAAACCCATCAGTTTAGCGAAAGCGGTTGATATCCCAAGAGCTGCCAGTAATTTTCGCTTTTTCGGTAATGCCATAACACAATTTTACAGTGAAAGTCATGAAAGTATTGGGCAGCAAGCCATTAATTATACCCTGCGTCAACCCATTGGAGTTGTTGGTTGCATTTCTCCATGGAACCTACCACTCTATTTGTTTACATGGAAAATTGCGCCTGCCATTGCTGCGGGCAATTGTGTGGTAGCTAAACCAAGTGAAATCACTCCAATGACTGCTTTTTTATTAGGTGAAATTTGTAATGAAGCTGGTTTACCAAAAGGGGTTTTAAATATAGTTCACGGCTTAGGTACAACTACTGGTCAGGCCATCATTGAACACCCAGACATCAAAGCTATTAGTTTCACCGGAGGCACAGCCACAGGGGCTCACATTGCTAAAATTGCCGCACCCATGTTTAAAAAACTATCTTTGGAGTTGGGAGGAAAAAATCCTAACATCATTTTTGCTGATTGTGATTATGAGAATATGTTAGAAACTAGTGTGCGTTCTTCTTTCTCTAATCAAGGTCAAATTTGTTTATGCGGCAGCCGCATTTTTGTTGAAATGTCTATCTATGAAAAGTTTAAAAAAGATTTTGTGGATAAAGTAAAAGATTTAAAAATTGGACATCCTTCAAAAGCTGATACCAATATTGGCGCGCTAGTATCCAAACAACATTTAAACAAAGTAATGGATTATATTGCTATTGCAGAAAATGAAGGTGCCAATATATTATGTGGCGGTCATAAAGTAAGTATTAACGGGTTTGAAAACGGGTACTATCTTGAACCAACAGTGATTGAAGTACCTTCAAATGAATGTAGAATAAACCAGGAAGAAATTTTTGGACCAGTAGTAACCCTGATGCCATTCAACACTGAGGAAGAAGTATTGCAAATGGCCAATAAAGTAAAATATGGTTTATCAGCTACGCTTTGGACCAATGATTTAAAAAGAACCATGCGGATGAGCCACCAGATTCAAGCAGGAATAGTCTGGGTTAACACGTGGATGCTGCGTGATTTACGTACCCCTTTTGGGGGTGTAAAAGCTTCTGGTGTAGGTCGTGAAGGTGGTTTTGAGGCGTTACGATTTTTTACTGAAGCTAAAAATGTTTGTATAAAATATTAAACAACTATGAAATTAAACTTAAAGAATAAATATGCTTTAGTCTGTGGTAGTACCGCAGGTATTGGGAAGGCCACAGCAATGGCATTAGCTAAAGAAGGTGTAAATATTACACTAGTGGCAAGAAACAGAGAAAAATTAAAGGAAGTGTTAGCTGAATTACCAAATAGTGAAAACCATAATTTTATCGTAGCCGATTTTTCAAACCCAAAAGAATTACGTGAACAGGTTATAAAATTTATTGAGAAAAGTCATGGGTTTCATATTCTCATCAACAATACTGGCGGCCCCAGAAGTGGTGATATTTTGCATGCGAGCTTAGACGAGTTTGATTTGGCCTTTACGCAACACTTAAAATGTAACCATGTATTAGCACAAGCGGTAGTGCCATTTATGAAGGACATTGGTTATGGAAGAATTATCAATATCATTTCTACCTCTGTCAAAGAACCCATTCCTGGACTTGGCGTTAGTAATACTATCAGAGGAGCCGTTGGAAACTGGAGTAAAACCTTATCCATTGAATTAGGTAGTTACGGTATTACGGTTAACAATGTATTACCTGGTTTTACAGAAACAGAGCGACTCAATGAAATTATTAAAATAAAAGCTAGTGGTTCAGGAACTTCCTTTGAAGAAATGGCTGAAATGATGAAAAACTACTCGCCAGCTCAACGTTTTGCAAAACCTGAAGAAACGGCCAATGTGATTACTTTTTTAGCAAGTGAAGCAGCCAGTTATGTAAATGGTATAAACGTGCCTGTTGATGGTGGGAGAACAAAATCTTTATAATATTCAATTTATAAATTTCTATTAAATCAAACTAAATTAAACTTATGAAAAAAATTGTCTTTATAAGTATTGCACTTTTAAACTTTGCAATACAGGCCCAAGAAGGTTGGATATTAACAACAGGAAAAGTAGAGAATTATACTGGTATTGTAGCGGCAAATGGACGTATTGGTATTCTTCCAGAGGACAAGCCTTTTCAAACAAAAAGTATCATTCTCAATAATGTATATGAAAAAGAATCAGAACTTGGCGTGAGCAGAATTATATCTGGAATGAACTTTGCCAATTTAGATATGGAGATAGATGGCGAAAAAATTACGGAACAGAATGTAAGCGATTGGAAACAGTCTTTAAACATGAAAAGCGCCGCATTTGAAACTTCATTCACATTTAAGGACAAGGCTAAAATCACCTATATCATTTATGCACTGAGAAATATTCAATATGCAGGCTATATTGACATAAATATATTGCCTTTAAAAAATATCAAGATAAAAGCAACAGGTAAAATTTCAACACCAAAAGAATTTTTAAATCCACTAAGTACTTTTAGAATTTTAAAAGACAATGAAGTGACCATGCCTATTTTACAAACCGTTGCAAAAAGCAAATTTGGCAAACATACCATTGGAACCTCAGCAACCTTTGTCTGGCATGCCATAAATTCTGGCAGAGAAAACCAGAGACCACATTTAACGCATGAGAAAGTATCTGACTATGAAAATAATTTATCCTTTGAAAAGGAATTAAAAAAGAATGATACTTTTGAATTTGCATGGACAGGCGCTGAATGTTCTACTCAAGATTTTGAAGATCCACAAACAGAATCAGAACGCTTTGTTATTTTTAATTTGCTCACTCCAAGAAATGATTTAATTGACCAGCATAAAAAATTATGGGATGATTTATGGCAAGGTGATATCATTATTGAAGGGGACCTGCAATCACAATTAGATGTCCGTTTGGGATTATATCATTTATATGCTTTTTCAAGAGGGGATTCTAATTTGAGCATCTCTCCTATGGGGTTATCTTCTCAAAATTACAATGGCCATATTTTTTGGGATACAGAACTTTGGATGTTTCCGCCATTATTAATGTTAAATCAAGATATTGCGCGTTCCTTAGTGAACTATCGGTCAGACCGACTTAATAAAGCCAAAGAAAAAGCCATCAATTTTGGATATAAAGGCGCTATGTTCCCTTGGGAAAGTGACGACACCGGTGAAGAAGCTACCCCAGCATGGGCCTTAACCGGGACATTTGAACACCATATAACGGCAGATGTAGCCATAGCGTTTTGGAATTATTATCGTGTCAGTCAAAATAAAGAGTGGTTAATAACTCGAGGATACCCCATGTTAAAAGAAATTGCTGATTACTGGGTAAGCCGATCTGTATTAAATACAGATGGAAGTTATAGCATAAAAAACGTGGTAGGAGCTAATGAATTTGCACCAAATGTAGATGATAATGCCTTTACAAATGGCTCAGCAATCACTGCTTTAAAATTTGCAACCGAAGCTGCTTTAGAAGTTGGTGAAGTACCAAACACCAGTTGGGAAGATCTTGCTTCAAAAATAAAAATCCATAAATTTCCTGACGGCACCACCATGGAGCATAGTAAATATGCCGGTGAGATTATTAAACAAGCTGATGTGAATTTACTATCCTATCCCTTACATGTGATTGCTGATGTAGAAACCATTAAAAAAGACTTAAAATATTACGAACCAAAATTGGCTGATGAAGGTCCTGCAATGGGACAAGCTGTATTTGCTGTTTTATATGCAAGACTTGGTAATGCTAAAGAAGCCTTTCGACTTTTTAAGAGAAGCTATGAGCCTAACAAAAGACCTCCTTTTGGAGCTTTAGCTGAAGCTGCAACCAGTAACAACCCCT
Source organism: Flavobacteriales bacterium (assembly GCA_024643405.1). Taxonomy (GTDB): domain Bacteria; phylum Bacteroidota; class Bacteroidia; order Flavobacteriales; family Flavobacteriaceae; genus Yeosuana. The sequence goes on from JAHENA010000036.1 coordinate 20,403, forward strand.
ATTTTGCAACAGGTGCTGGCGGCATGTTACAAGTTGTTCTTTGCGGTTTTGGTGGATTGGATATTACCAACGATGGTATTATTCAAAAAAATGCGATTTTACCTAAAGAGTGGAAATCTTTAACCTTAAAAGGGATTGGTCCTCAAAGAAAAACATATGTTATTACCGAATAATTTTTTGGTTAATGAAAATGGGATAAAAGTTTGTAACTTTAAATTTTAAAAATTGCGTGAGGGATTAAAGCCAGCTACCATGTAGCGCGTAAAGCCCGACGTTTTTGAGCCTTGGTGCGAAAAAAGCGGCACGCCAAAAATAATAAACTATGAGCAAATTAGTTTCTCCTTTGAATTTTAAAGCCTGGATTGAAGAAAACAGACATTTATTAAAACCACCTGTTGGTAATAAAGTGGTTTGGAAAGATGGTGATTTTATTGTTATGGTTGTGGGTGGACCCAACAATAGAAAGGATTATCATTATAATGAAACGCCTGAATTTTTCTATCAAATAGAAGGAGATATTGTTTTAAAAATTATTGACAATGGCACTCCTAAAGAGGTACATATAAAAGAAGGTGATATTTATTTATTACCACCTAAAGTACCACACTCTCCTCAAAGAGGGGCTAACACGGTTGGGCTGGTTATTGAATATAAACGTCCTGAAGGTATGCGCGATGCCTTGCTTTGGTTTTGTGAACATTGTGTGACCAAATTATATGAAGAAGATTTTACTGTAAAAAATATTGAAACGGATATGCCTAAAATTTTTGACAAGTATTATGGTGATTTGCATAAACGGACGTGTCCAAATTGCGGCAATACCATGGAACCCCCTAAAAAAGTAAAAATTGATTAAATTTTTATGAAACCTAAATTAAGAATAAACGGCCATTCACATTTATTACCTTACCCAGAGGAAATACCTGATTTCATGAGAGAAAAGGGTATTTTTTGGGTAGATAAAGACCGGAAATTCATGCTTCAAAAAGACTGGAGCCGTCCGGTAACTGATTCCAGTTTCTTTTTACATGAGAAATTAGAATGGATGGAGCGTTTTAAGATTGACCATGCGGTTGTTCTCAACTTATCACAACTTTATGGTAATGGTTTAAGGGTAGAAGAAATGAAGCAAGCACTGCGTTTTCAAAATGATTTTAATGCTCGTATTCAACATGAAAACCCAAGTAAGTTTACTTGTGGGTTTGTGGTTCACCCCGGTTTTGTAAGAAGTGCCTGCTGGGAAATAGAGCGCTGTGTGGAAAACCATGGCTTACAGCTTTTATGTTTACCAACACATTATATGGATACTATTGGTACATGGCGTTGTATTTTTGATGAGGAAAATGAGCCTATTTTTGAATTGGCCAATAAATATAATTTAGCAGTAGAAATTCACCCCTATGATGGTGAAAAATTTATAAAACTGGAAAACACCTCTTGGCGTTTTCACCTCATTTGGATGTTGGCGCAATGCGCCGATGCCTACCATTTTTTGACTCTGAATGGCTATCAGGAAAAGTACCCCAATATGCGTACATGTTTTGCTCATGGAGGTCAATTAGCTCAAATTAATTTAGGCAGACGTATTCAAGGATTTGATGGCAGACCTGATTTATTTGAAGGCAAACATCACCCTAGAAAAGCCGTTGGTCATAAAAACATCTTTTTTGACACGTTAGTTCATGACACTGGTTCTCTGCAGTTGTTAATCAAAAATCAAGGCGCTAAGCAAGTACTTATGGGATTAGACGATCCTTATCCCTTAGGAGAAATGGAAAGTATTAAACAATCGTCTTATCCGGGGAAAATATTAGATCTAGCCATGGAGCGCAACATCATCACAGAAACCGAGCGCGATGCTATCTGGGAAGACAATGTGATACAATGGTTATGCGGCGAAGATGAAAATGCCAAACAAAAATTACTTAACAGAATTCTATCCTAATGCATTTTATTCCAGAAGAGCTAGATGATTATGTGGTTAATCACTCTGAAGATGAACCCGAATTGCTTCAGGAATTAACACGAGAAACCTATCAAAAAATTTTACAGCCACGTATGCTAAGTGGTCATTATCAGGGAAGACTCTTGAGTATAATCTCAAAATTGACACATCCCAAAAACATCTTAGAAATTGGGACTTACACAGGGTACTCTGCCTTATGCTTAGCGGAAGGCATGCAAAGTAATGGTGTATTACACACCATAGATATAAATGAGGAATTATTAGATTTTCAACGCAAGTATTTTGATAAATCACATTATGGACAGCAAATTTTTCAGCATTTAGGAAATGCTTTGGACATCATTCCCTCAATTAATAAAACTTTCGACCTTATTTTTATAGATGCAGATAAGGACAATTATCCTGCTTATTTTAATGTCATCATAGATAAATTAAATCCGGGTGGCATCATCTTATCCGATAACGTACTTTGGAGCGGAAAAGTAATTGAGCCATTACAAGAGGACGATTTTTCAACCAAAGCCTTAATAGAATATAATACCTTATTAAAAGAAGATAAAAGAATTGAGACCGTTATTTTGCCAATAAGAGACGGTTTAACAATAAGCAGAAAATTATAAATTAATCATGCTTCGTTTTATTAAATTAGAAACTCTAGACTTCTTCTTTTAGGAAGCTAATTCTAAAACTTTAACGCCTTTAAATGTTGCTTTTTTACGTTCTATTAATTTGGAAATAGTTCTAAAGAACAATTCATTATCAAATGGTTTTGTAATAATATCATCAAAACCTATCTCAGTTTTATTTTTTCTAACTTCATCAGCACTAGAAGCCGTTAATGCCACAATCGGTATTTCACTATCTAATTTCTTAATCTCAATAGTTGCTTCATTACCATCCATAATTGGCATATTAATATCCATTAATATAAGATCATATTTATTGGATTTAAAGGCATTTAATGCTTCAAGACCATTCTGTGCAATATCAAATTTGTAATTTTCCTTTTTTAATAAATTACTAGTTACAATTTGATTGATTTTATTGTCTTCTGCAATCAATATTTTATAGTTGTTAGAATTTGATGCTGAAAACACATTGTTTGAGCTTTTGCGTTTTTGGTCTTCAATAGCTTTATGATCTATTTTAAAACTCACATTAAAACTAAAAGTAGATCCAACTCCTAAATCGCTTACCAACTCAATTTTACTATCAAATAATTCAACCAGTTTTTTTGTGACTGAAAGACCTAGGCCAGTTCCTTGATAATTGATGTTGATTTTTTCATTTAATTGTGAAAAATTCTCAAAGATCACTGCTTGTTTATCCTTTGGAATACCCATACCGTCATCTTCAACCTCAAACCGAATATTCACATTTTCAGTATCTGAATTTAAAAGACATACTTTTACAAAAATATTTCCGTTTTCAGTAAATTTTATACTATTCCCAATTAAATTAAATAAAATTTGCGTTAACCTTATTTTATCACATTCCACAAATTCTGGAAGTCTATTATCATAAGCGATGTGAATTTGGTTATTCGATTCCTCTATTCTGTACTCAAATGAATCTACAATATTTTGAATGAGTGACTTTAATTTAACTGATACCTTATTGAGTTCAAATGTATTGGATTCAATTTTTCCTACTTGCAAAATATCATTTATTAAATTCAATAAATAATCACCGGAGTATTTTAACGACTTTAAATATTTGGTATCACGCGCAGAAAAATTATTATTCTTTAACATTAAGGATGTTAACCCAACAACGCCATATAAAGGTGTTCGTAACTCATGTGATACATTAGAAATAAATTTAGTTTTTAATCTTGAAGATTCTTCAGCCATTTCTTTAGCTGTTTCTAACTTTTTATTTTGATCAGCAAGAATTTTACTTAATTTCCTTTTTGAAGCATAAATAATAAATAACCCTACCAATAAAACAAGCAATAATACCGCCATGAAAGTTACATAAGTATTAAAGCTTTTTGTTTCTTCTGTAATTTTTTCTTGAAGACTTCTACCTTCATTAGCCCATTTAGCTTCTTGTCTATATAATTCAGTATTTAATTGTGAATTAAAAATAATATCCTGATTTCTTTTTTCTTCAGCGATATATTTTTCCCTTTTGTAATCATTTAGTTTTAACATTGCATATGCTAAATCACTTTGTCCAGTGTTTTCTAAAGAAATAGAGTAGGCTTTGCAAATTTTACTTAATAATAAGTTGTTATCTTGACCTTCAGTATCATTTTTTATTGTATTTAAAGCAATTTTAAACTTGTCATTGGCTAAGTTATATAGTTTTCTTTTTAAATATAAATCTCCGTAATAATAATTAAATTGACTTGTATAGTAATGATTGGAAGCTAATTTTTCTAAATTATTTTGAGCGCTTAATAAATAGAATGTTGCCTCATTTAATTTATTATTCTCTAAATATAAGGCACCAAGATTAATATCAATTTGAAACAAGAGATTTTGTCCATTATCGATATTTTTTCTATCACTCTTTTCAATTTTTAAAGCGAAGGTATTGGCTTGTTCAAAAAATGGAACTGCATTTAAAGTGATACTGTTTAAGCGGTTTAACAACCCAAGATTAAAATAAGAAATAGCCGTTAAGTAATTATCCTTAATTTGTTTAGAATGTTTTTGCATTCTTAAAAAACTAGCCTTAGCATTCTCATATTTATGCATTTGCACATAAAGTTTACCAAGCGCGAAATTTGCAAGTGCACTACCATAATCATCATTAAGAGAATCTGACAATTGCCTCTTTTGATTTGCTTTATCAAAAGCATTTAAAATATCATTCGTGTTATAATAATTAGTAACAAGAACATTAATACTGTCTATTTGACTGATAACAGTATGTTCACTTTGACTAAAAGAAAAGGAAAAAGCAAGTAGATAAATGAAAAGTGGTAATTTTTTCATAAGTCGATTAATATAGGTTTGGGATTGCCAATCTAAAAAGAATAATCGATTTGTTTATTTTAATGAATTATATATTTGTTAAAGGGATTCTTTTTTACGATTAAACAAAAACGGATGCAAAAAAATTCGACGAAATGAAGGCGATGATTACTAGAATTTGCGTTTTACAGAACCAGTAATATCATCAATATTGTCTTTAACTCTTTTAATTTCTTCATTTATTTCTTTAGTTAAACCAGAGTCAATACCGTTCTTTTCAGCACTTTTTGTAATCTCACTTTTTATGTCGTTGGTAGCGTCTTTAAGTATTCGCATACCTTTTCCCAGGCCTCGCGCTATTTCAGGAATCTTATCTGCGCCAAAAACCATAACCACAATAAAAAGTATGAATGCTATTTCAGCACCGCTAATAAACAGAAATGTAGTTTGTAGTATCACGATACAAATATAGTGAGTGTTTAATTATAAAAACAAAAAGCCGACTATAAAAAATCGGCTTCATATGTTAATTTATTTTTAATTCTTAACCTTATCTTTAAACTGGTCAAAATCACTTTGTTTTATTTCTTTTGGCCAAGAGTTATTTGAAGTATCAACATCTGCCGTTTCTAAATCTGGGTCAACAATTATGCTGACTATTTCCTTTTCTGAGGCTATTGTTTTACTCACTTCATTATCATTTAATCTCCAAATTTCGGCCGGATACGTTTCTCTTTTTTTCGTGCCATCTGCATAAGTATATTCAACAATGATTGGCATTACTAGTCCTCCTGGCTTATCAAAAGTGACACTGTAAAAATATTTTGGATTTTTAATTGCTTGGCGTTGTTCTGGTGTAAAATTATCCATAAGATATTCTTTTAAACTAGCAGAGGAATCTATTGGTGATGTATCTCTCATACTATCTTCAAAACCTTCACTACCTTCTTCTACCATATAAATCAAATCTTCCGGATTTACATTATACCATCTCGCCACTCTTTTACCATAGTCATTTGGTTTAGAAGATACATAATATTTTTTCACTTCTTTAACACCTATATCAACCCAGTCAGTTGTATAAAACCATCCTCTCCAATACCAATCTAAATCAAATGCGGATGCATCTTCCATAGTTCTAAAAAAATCTTCAGGCGTTGGGTGTTTAAACATCCAACGATGTGCGTATTCTCTAAATGAATAATCAAAAAGATCACGCCCCATCACCGTTTCTCTTAATATATTTAATGCGGTAGCTGGTTTTCCATAGGCATTTTCACCAAATTGATGCACATTAAGACCTTTACTCATAATAGGTGAAATAAAATCTTGATCACCTCCCATGTATGGGATAATATTTTTTGCAGGACCTCGTCTAGAAGGAAATGTTTTATCCTCTGGTGAAAGAGCGTTAGGATATTTTTTTGCAAAATCCTGCTCTGCAACATACTGTACAAATGAATTTAAGCCTTCATCCATCCAAGTCCATTGGCGCTCATCACTATTGACAATCATCGGGAAAAAATTATGCCCCACTTCATGAATAATAACACCCATCATACCATATTTAACGCGGTCACTATAGGTACCATCTTTTTCTGGTCTTCCAAAATTGTAGCAAATCATTGGATATTCCATTCCCATGGGCGCATGAACAGATATAGCCTTATGGTAAGGATAATCAAAGGTCATTCTTGAATATGAAATCAACGTACTTGCAACTGTTTTTGTAGACCAGTCTTCCCAAAGCGGATTGCCTTCTTTTGGATACAATGAGACTGCCATCACATCTTTACCACCAATTTTTACAGCCATCATATCCCAAATGAATTTTCTTGAAGTAGCAAAACCAAAATCACGGACATTTTCAGCCGATAACTTCCATGTTTTTTTCTTGGTGCTTTTTTGTATTTCTGCAGCTTCAGCTTCAGCCTGTGTCACAATTTTTACAGGTTCATCATATGTCTTTTTTGCTTTTTCATAGCGATCCAACATATCCCTTGAAAACACCTCTTTTCTATTAACCAGTCTTCCTGTACCATCTAATATATGATCTGCTGGAACGGTAATATTTACTTCGAAATTCCCAAATGTCAAAGCGAATTCATCTCTTCCCCAAAACTGAGAATTTTGCCAGCCTTCTACATCACTATAAACAGCCATTCTTGGATAAAATTGAGCCATGACATAAATTCTGTTGTCTGTATCAGGAAAGTATTCATAACCAGATCTTCCTCCATCTTTTACATGATCATTTATATTATACCACCATTTTATAAAAAATGAAAATTGCTGTCCCGACTTAAGTGATGATGGCAATTCTATTCGCATCATCGTCATATTTATCATATATTCAAGCTTATTCCCATTCGTGTCCTTTACTTCCAAGATATTAAATCCCCCATCAAAAGGCTCTTTCATGTAAGAACTCACAAACCTTGAAGCCGATGTTGCAGGGCCATAACCACCCCCTTCAATAAGCGGCGACTTTGAATCTTTTGCTCTCATATTCTGATCAAGCTGAACCCAAAGGTATTTTAATTCATCTGGTGAATTATTGGTGTAAGTAATGGTTTCACTACCAGATAATTTTGCATTGACATCATCTAATTCTATATCCATTTTATAATCAGCTTGTTGCTGATAATAGGCTGGTCCTGGAGCACCAGAGGCAGTTCTAAACATATTTGGAGTAGCAAATTCATCATATAACTGCTTGAATTTATTATTGTTTGTATGGCCTGACTTAGCCTTTGCTGGCACTTCATTTTGAGCCATTAGTCCTCCAGAAAGAAGAAGAATCGATAGAAAGCAAAAAATAGGTTTTTTCATTATAAAACTTTAAATTAAATGTATTTTTTTATCCATTTATTCAATAATTATTCAATTATTTTAATAAAATGCGATCGAAATTAAGTAATTAATATTTCTGGTTGGTTATTTTAATTAAAATTTAACACTGCTGTTTTATTATTTTGATTTAATAAAAAGCTTTTTTGTTTGGAGTTGATTTTCGTCTTAATCATATTTTGCTGATCTTCAAATAAATCAAACAAAACTTCATTAGAAATTTCAATAGAATTTATCTGCTTGACGTTTTGAATTTCAATATAACACTGTATAATATCAATATCATATTCTTTTCCAATAAAACTAAAATTTACATCATTATCATTAATTCGCACCTTAAATTTACTTCTTAGATACGTCTCAATATATTTATTAACATCTTTTGTCTCTTCTTTCCCTGCCAAAACAATACTTTCATTATATCGCTCTCTTAATACTTTTTCAAAATCATC
>JAHENA010000003.1 GCA_024643405.1 Flavobacteriales bacterium
GCAGGGTCAGAGGCATCTCCCAATCTTATTACCACCATATTTTTACTTGGAATTACATAGATTCGTTGATCTCTTGCACCCATTGCAGCATACATGTCTACAGGTGCATTTGGCACTAAAGAGCCTTGATAAACGGTTTGTTCACCAGGAATCATAAAACTCGTTTTTCCATTGAGCCACCAAAAGTAACCATAAGAAGGATTGATATTTTGTGAAGTTGCTATACTTTCATTAAAAAAGGATTCATTTATAACTTGCTCATTGTTCCATTTTCCTTTGTTCAATGCCAAGAGTCCAAACCTTGCCATACTTCTTGTCGTGCTATGGTAAATGGTAAAAATAGTTCCAAAATCCCAAAAACCATCCATCCCTATTTTGGTCTTTATTTTTTCGTTGAAATAGGTTTCAAAAGGTTTGTTACTTGCACTTGCAACCACATCTGTTAATTTTTGAAAAATGTTACTATAGGCCCATCTTGTTCCAGCGTCTGCAACATAGGTCAAATTTGACTTAATAATGTATTGTTTCGTGTCATCATTGCCTGATGTCATTGTCAATAAATGTTTTACTGTGATCAAATTTTCTTTTTCTAAAGGCATACTTGTCCATGCTGTGCCTAAATAATCTGATGCTTTATAATTGATATTTAATAAATTTTCATGATGGGCGATTCCTACTGTGGTGCCAACTAATGTTTTACCTGCACTATTCCATTCCCAGTCTGAACTAGGGGTGTGTCCATCAAAATATTCTTCCATAACGATTCTACCATTCACAAGTATCATAAACGATTTTGTGTTTTTTTGAAAGAGATAATCTTTTAGAGGTTGGATTGCATTTTGATTCCAACTCAAACTTGAAATCGACTTAGTTTCCCATGCATTATTCGTATTGGAAGGAAAATACATAGTTTCAGATGGTGTTGGTTGCGCATCATCGTCATTTTTACTACAACTCAAAATTGATAGTAAAAGAAATATAAAATGGTATGTCTTCATAGTATAAATTTTATAAGTGGATATATTTTTTAGGGACAGGTTTAAAGTGTGTTAAACGAAGTTATCGTTTATTTCTGACAAAGTCAATACCAATAAAAGAAGAACCTATTGATTGTTTAATTTACTTTTTTAGGTAACTTTTTCGTTTACTGAGATTGTTTTGGAATTTAAGAACGTAAGTATTTTATAATCAAGGTTATTTTTGATCAAAGGGTGCTATAGCCGTTATCCATCCCGTAATAATGGTTGGTTCGTTTGAGATAAATACGCCTGTTTGTAGATTAAAACGAACAATTTCATTAAAGGGGTTTATGGTTATTATTTCATTGTTGGAAATGGTTAAACAGTACGTTCCTGTACTTTCTATTATTGGGATGGTACTTTCTTTTTTGTTTGATAAATTTAATTTTATTACAGGTTCTTTTTCGGAATAACGTAAGTAATACAAATCATTACCTGCGATAGCAATATCTGGAATAGTAAAGGAAGAATTTTGTGTAGCTATTTCTTCAACTAGGGCTCCGTTTTTTTCTATTTTCTTAATCACTTTATTATCTGAATAGTACAAATAATCATTTTGTAAAGCGATGCCTTCCGTTTTAATATTTTTAATTTCAGATATGATTTGACCATTTTCGGGGTTGAGTTCATAGATGGATTCGTATTCTCCCACGCCGCCAACCCATAAAGATTCTCCATTGTATGCTAAGGCATGAGGCGATTCTAAATTTTCAGGTAAATCCAGTTTTAATTCAATGGTTGCGGTTGTTTCATTATACAAATAGATGCCCGGGGCTTCATAATTTCGATGTGTTAATATCCACCATTTATATTGAATAGTGTCATTGCTGGTTGTATCTATGATGCTAATATTTTCTACCCGATCATCAAAATCTTTATTACATGAATTAAATAAAATTGTAAAAATGAGTAAAGTCAATATAGTGGATGCTGCTTTCATAATTTTTTTAAATTATTGATATAAACTATATTTTAATAACTTTATGAACTTCTTTTTTACTTCCCGAAAGAATTTCAAAGAAATAAATACCGCTGCTGTAGTTAAATAAATTGATAGTTACTTTACCATCAATTAATGTATCCGTTCTGTCTACTAATAAAATACCAGAAGCATTATAGATTTTATATGAAACGGTTTCAACAACATGAATACCAGAAATATGAACATTGTCTTTAAATGGATTGGGATACACTAACCAGTTTTTATTTTCTTTTGTAGGGTCTATGGTACTTGCAATACAACCTTTAGATATATCAAACGCCGATTTTAAAAGATCTTCTATTTTTAAATTAACAAAACTTTCGTTTAAAGTGTGATTGAAAAATGTGGCGTCAATAATAGTATCATCTGCACCAAGATAATTTTGTAGTAGGGTGGCAAATGTTTGTCTGTAATCGTACTGCACCGTTTGAATTTGATAGTTGTTGGAGCTTGTGGCTTCGGTTAAATCTGGGTTTGTGCCCGAAACACCTCCAGCCACGGGTTTACCAAAAACAAACATAGGGGCTATTTCGCCATGATCTGTACCTAAATTACCATTCTCAGCCGCTTTTCTGCCAAACTCTGAAAAGGTAAGTCCAACCACATCATCGGCTAGGTTTTGGCTCACCAAATCATTCATAAAAGCTTCCATACTTCCAGATAAGTCCGTTAATAAACTGTGATGTTTTCCTAAAGCCTCACCAACGCCTTGTACCTGTGCATTATGTGTATCAAAACCAGAAATACGAACCATATATACTTTTGTTCCTAAATCGCCACTTATTAATCGTGCCACTGTTTTTAACTGATTTGATAAATCGCTATCTGGGTAGCTTACATCGTTTTTTCCACTGTTAAAAGCATTCGAAATAGATGCTGCATAGGTGTTAGATAATGAATCGGTATTGGTTATGTACTCTAATTGTTTACCATAATCTGAATCTGGAATATTTAAGGGAGGTGCGCCTCCCAATCCGCTTAACACTGAATAAAAACCAGCAGGATCTTGTCCGGAAATGTTTAATGATAAGCCGTGAGCTTCTTCAGCATGAAAGCCTAATGATGTTTTATTTGAGCCAATTTCTACCGCAATGGGATAGGTTTCTACAATCAAATCTGAATAATATAATTCCATAAAACGACCTATCCAACCTGTATCATCACCATTTAAAAGACTGTTGCCGTCGTTTCCGGTTAAATATAAATCGGTCGACTTAAAATGACTTTTGTTTTGTGATGGATAACCCACAGATTGCATAATTCTCAGCCAGCTTTTATCATATAATGATTTAAGTCCTGTAAGTGCTGGATTTAAACCTATTTGTTGATTGTCTGGTAAAGTACTGTCTAAATTAATATACTTGTTTGCTCCTGAAATAGGCACTTTTATAGTGGGTCTTAAATTGCTATAAATATCATATTGGTTTAAGGGAACAATAGTATTTAAACCATCATTAGCACCTGCTAAATTAATAAGGACTAACTTTCTGTTTGAAATATCTGGGCACTCGGCATAAGGCATAAAAGATTTTAATGCGGCTTGCAGTTGAAAAGGTGTTAAAGCAACTACTGATGCTGATGCCGAAAGTTTTATAAAATTTCTTCTTTTCATGAGTTCATTTTTTTTGTTCTGTTAAAGGCTCATGCCATAGCCAAATAAAATTAGAGTTAAGTCTGGGTTGGGTAATTGTGATTTCATAAATGATTACATTAATTGAAATTCTGCAGCATTAACCATTGCAATAATTAAAGCGTCTAAACGGGTTTTTACTGTGGTATCATCATTGCTGCTGAGGTATTGAGACCAAACGCCTGTCCAATAATAATCGGGATAACCTTCATCAATTAAAAAGCTTTTGAAGTAATTCGTTCTATCGGTGTCAATACTTTCAGGATATAATAAATCTGCAATTTCAGAAACCAATAAATTAGGGTCAGAAGCATTCGCAATTTTATTTTTTACAAAGGCAACGGTATCTAGTTGTGCATAAATATTACCTCCGCTAATGGTGTTTTTGCCTTCAATTAAACTTTCAATAAGTTTATATCTCCCAATCAGTGTATTTGACGAGAACCAGTTTCTGTCAAATCCAGGTTCTTGATAATAAGCAGGATAGCCGGCAACAGAATCTGGGCTGTAAAATTCCATGCCTGCAGCTGGAAAAAACCTGTTATGTATAAAATTCAGGAAAAAATTTCTGTAGAAATATAGTGCATCTGTGCTTGGGTCTGGATAATTTAATTCAAACATTGAACAGACTTCCGAGAGTAATTGTAACGGGCTTTTGATGATACTTCCAATAATATTATCTGTCGCATCACTATCATCAGCATCATAAAAGTGTTCACTTGAAAGTAACGTGGTTACAACGGGTAAAATTTCATAATCATTATCAATTAGTATTTGTGCCAATGGTGTTATGATATCGGTTTCAACTTCGGCAGTCCATTCGCTTTTTACAAAATAACGATAGAGCTTTCTGCAATAGGCTTTAGCAGTTTCTGGTTGTGCAAAAACCATTTCAACAAAATCATCGAGTTCTTCAAAGGCCCCTAAAACGGTGTCTCTACCTATTATAACTTGACTGCCAAAGGCATTACTAAAGGTTTTATTATTAGTGTCGTGTTGGTTAATGTTGACGTAGCCCATTGGAATATTGGTGTCAAGGTCAATAGCGCTTCGGTCATTTAGTTTTTTAAACCCAGAAAATACTTTAGCGGCTTGCTGAATATCTAATTCGGTATAATTGGTATAATTATCTTGCCCAATTTGTTCGCCTTTTAAAATGGTAAAAAGCTCTAAATATTCACGTGCATAATTTTCATTTGGATTATTTTTATTGTTTTGTGTATTATCTAAATAATCAAGCATCCCATTATCTAAAGTGATTTTTTTAGCTAAGGTTTTAAGATTTCCAAAGGCATAAAAATCTAATAAATTGAGATGATCAAAAAAATAGGTTGGAGCACCCACGCCATCATCTTTTGCTACTACAAAACTGGTATGTAAAAAGAAAGACAGTTTGTGCTTTAAAGTGGTTTGTTGCATCGCATTATGCCACCACCACGCCGTCACTTGGGCACGTTTTCTGCCTTGCCCATCCAATGAATTTGGAAGCTCTGTTGAAGAGGTCCAAAACCCATCAGGATTATCAGTTGGTTCCGGATCAAAAGGTTCTGATAGTGCATTGGGTAATGATGTTGTCAAGCCATTAACGGCAGCCGTTGCAGACATTCCGACAAACGCATCTAATTGCTCTTTTGTAAAATTAAAAGTAGCGCGCCTGAGTAGATGTTTTGCCTTTCTAAAATCTAAATTTGACCCAAGAGGATTAAGTGATGCCATACCTATTTTTTTGGGCAAAATAGAAAAAAGATGTATTTATTGTTGTAAAAAATGATTTTTTTCGTTGAAAATGAACAGGTTAAGGTTTTTAATCGATAAAAGTGACTTATACATATAAATTATTTATCTTTAAAAAATAGCCATCGTGTTACTTTGGCTTCCATTTGCTTTCAATCCATCCTTGTTGTTCTTCTTTATTAAGGAAGGTCCACGCCACAATACGGCTGGATTTGTTTCCTGTTCCCAAAGGAATGGTTTTAACTTCAAGAGCGTTTTCTTTTTCTAAAGATTTGTAAATGCCTTTTAAATTAGATTGTTTGGATACGAGGGTAGAAAACCAATAAAAGGTTTTAGAGAATTTTTTACTTTCTCTAATAATATTATGAATAAACTTGTGTTCGCCGCCATCACAGATTAATTCATTACTAATACCGGCAAAATTGAGCTGAGGTTTTTTTTCAACTTTCCCTGACAGATTTTTTATTTTTCTAAGTGTTCCTTTTTGAGCTTCTTCAGCAGATGCATGAAATGGCGGATTGCAAATGGAGATATCGATTTTTTCATCTCGGTCTATTGTACCATAAAAAACGTCTTTTGGGTTATTTTGTAACCTCAATGTAATCTTACCTTTAAGTGATGTATTAGAGTCGACAATATTCTGCGCTGATAGAATCGATTTTGGTTCAATGTCTGACCCAATAAAATTCCAGCCATATTCTGTCACGCCTATAATTGGGTAGATACAGCTAGCGCCAACACCAATATCAAAACACGTTATTTTGTTCCCTGTTGGAACCCTGCCAAAATTATTTTCGCTTAACAAATCAGCTATGTGGTGCATGTAATCGGCTCTTCCTGGTATAGGTGGGCATAGGTTTTCATCTGGAAAGTCCCAGTTTTTAATGCCATAATAATGGTGCAGCAAGGCTTTGTTTAAAAGTTTTACAACCACAGGATTAGCAAAATCGACGGATTCTACCCCAAATTTATTAGGCTTAATATACTTTGCCAATTCGGGAGAAACCTTTGATAAGGCACTTAAATCATATCGTTCCCGGTTCTTGTTACGAGAATGCAGCCTTGTTTTTTCTAGCCCGTTTTTTTTTATCGACATGCTTAATAATTGTTTCTTACAGGAATTTTAAATAATCCTATTTCTTTTATCCAAAATTACGCATATCGACTTAACATGAATTGTTTTTATGCTATAAACCTTTTATTTTTTATAAACGGTAGTTCCTTCTTTTATGGTTTCAATTACTTGAATATCTTTTATAGCGTCTACATCAACTTTTAGCGGATTCTTATCCAAAATCACCAAATCTGCTAATTTATCAGCCTCAAGAGTTCCTTTAGTCTCTTGTTCAAAATGCGCATAGGCACTCCAGTCTGTAATGGCTTTAAGGGCTTCATATGGTGTGAGTCTTTCTGTTTCTCCAATAATGGCTCCTGAACGAGAAGTTCTGCTGACGGCGGTCCAAACCACACGCATTAAATTAGGTAAAGCCACAGGCGCATCGGTATGAATAGTAAGTTTAATTCCTTTATTTAACGCCGTTCTGGTTGGACTAATTTTATTTCCAAGGCTATCACCAATAATTTGTTTATGCCAGTCGCCCCAGTAAAAAGTATGCAATGGAAACAGAGATGCAATAACATTTAAATCTTTTATGGCATCTAATTGATCTTCTCTGATATATTGTCCATGTATAAGAGTGAATCGCCTGTCCTCATTTCCGTATTTTACTGTTAAAGGTTTTAAAGTGCGAATCATCTGATCAATGGCGGCATCCCCATTAGCATGCGTTAATGTTTGCCAGTTATTTTTAAAGGCTTTTTCATAAATAGCAGTCAAGTCGTCATCTTTTGGAATTGCAGGATAACCCGCATAATCTTTTGCGGCTCCATCTGGTAGAATCAGGTAAGGTTGTGTTCTCCAGGCCGTTCTGCCCTGAGGTGAGCCATCTAAAGTCACTTTCATACCACCAATTCTGTAATGGTTTGTATAATTTTTACTATTCCATTTAGAATCCATATACTTATCGACAAATAGATAGTCAATATAGCTAATGGCATCTAATTTTAATTTTCCTGAATCGGCCATTTTCGCAAGTAGTTCATGGTTTTGCATGGCTCTTCCTTCTTGAGCGGTGGTGTAACCAAATGACAATGCCATTTCTTGACCATCTTCAAAGAAACGTAATGCCGCGGCATCACTTGTAGGAGAAAGTGCCCCTATCATATATGGAATTGCTGCTAATTCTTCTAATACACCATTGGGTTCATTAGATCCTTTTTCACGTCTGATAATACCACCTTCTGGATTTTTTGTGTCAGAAGTTATCCCCAGTTTTTCTAATCCTTTAGAATTTACTACGGCAAAATGTCCGGAAATATGGGTAATCATTATAGGAAATTCTGTAGTTACCTGGTCTAAATCGTGTTTGGTAAGAAATCGTTTTTCTTCAATGACTGAATCATCAAAACCGGTACCAAAAATCCATCCAGTTAATGCTCTGTTTTCTAAAGTATTCCATTCCTTTAGTAATGCAATAATAGTAGGAATGTCTTTTGCTGTGGCGTCCGGTGGTGGTAACAATTGAGCGCCAATGGCTTGCGCTGCAAAATTGGCAAAATGGGCATGTCCATCAATAAATCCTGGCAATAAAGTTCTGCCGTCCAAATTTATCATCACATGGCCAGCACCGGCAATTTCCATGGCTTTATCAGAGGCACCTACAAATGCTATTTTTCCATCTCTTACTACTAAGGCTTCCGCATAAACAGGTGAATCACCAACCATTGTTAAAATATCGCCATTGTAATAAACGGTTGCTTTAGACTCAGAAGCGTTGTTATTTGAAGTTTTTTCGTTTTTACAACTGGAAACCAATAGTAATGACAAACAAATAAGGAATAGATTTTTCATATAAGCTTATGATTTTAATTTTTTTAAAAATAATATTTTTCTTCAAAATCAACCATTAAAGTTGATATCTTAGAGCGTATCCTTTCTGAAATCAAATTAAATGAGTTTGCTTTTGAAAAATGTGATGGTTCGTTCCCATGCCAAATCAGCAGCAGCCTTATCAAATCGTGGGGTGGTATTGTTGTGAAAACCATGATTAACATCGGGGTAAAAATAGACCGTATATTCAATTTGGTTTTCTTTTAATGAGGTTTCATAAGCAGGCCAACCTTCATTAACTCGGGTGTCTAAGCCTGCATATTGTAATAATAGTGGCGCCTTAATTTGTGTAGCTTCTTCAGCAGTTGGTTGTCCGCCATAAAAAGGAACAGCCCCTTTAAGCGTTGGAATTTTTACTGCCATCATATTGGCAATCCAGCCACCAAAACAAAATCCAACCACTCCAATATTGCCATCACATTGATGGTGTGTTTTTAAATAATCATAAGCAGCAATAAAATCTTCCAGCATCTCGTTACGGTCACGCTGGCGCTGTAAAGCTCTGCCGTCGTCGTCATTGCCCGGATAGCCACCCAATGGCGTTAAGGCGTCTGGAGCCAAGGTGATAAAACCTTCAAGAGCGGCACGTCTGCCAACATCTTCAATATATGGGTTTAAACCGCGGTTTTCATGTACAACCACAATGCCGGGTAATTTTATATCAGTATTATTTGGCATAGATAAGAGTCCTTTAATAGTGCCACCACCTTTTGGAGAATCATAAGTAATGTAGTCTGAATCTAAGCGTTCATCATCTGGTTTTACTAAAATACTTTCAACGTAATTTGGTGACATAAAACTTAATAGGGAGGAAACGGTTAAACCACCAATAGCATAAAGTGATAGTTTTTCAACAAATTGACGTCTGTCAATTTTATTGTGCGCATAATCGTCGTATAAATCAAAAACTTCCTGATTAATATCTTCTTTTTTTAATGGTTTCATAAAACAAATATTTAATTATTCTGGAACTACAAATGTTTTCATCATGTTCTTACTTGCAGGATTTGGTACCTCTGATATCAAAACGTATCGACCTGGTTCCAGATTTACCGTAAAATAACCTTTTTGCCCTTCCGACATGTTATTTACACCACCTAAAAAGGTAACTCCTTTTGGAGCTGGTTCCATAAGACCTTTTGGGTTTGACCAATCCATCCAATCATTTAATTCATCTAAATTAGCGTTTTCTTCTAATTTTGCCAGATTAATATCGTGTCCAATGAAGTTTTCGTGGGCAATCTGATCTTTGTAAAAAACAGAAAAACAATGTTCCCCTTTACTTATGGTATCATTAAACGAGATTCCATCGGTACTAGAAATGGTAATTTCAATATCAGCTTCAGGTTCCATGTTTCCTGAGTTTACTTCAGAAACAATCACAACTTTAGCCATTCCCATAGAGGTATGGAAAACACCGTTGCTCATTTTTACATAACATTCAATAATATAATAACCGGGATCAAGCTTGACAGTTGTTTCAGAAACAAGTCCTGGAGATATTAATCCAGACCCTCCTAAATTTTTCATCTCCATAAACCAGGCAGGAAGCTTTCCAAATTCAGCATAACCTTCTTCGGTTTTACCTTCATTAAGTAGCTTCATACCATTGTCAAAAGGTGGGCCCACTTCATCAATTACATTTTGTATTGTAATTCCATCGGGGTACTTGTCTATAAGAAAAAAGTGTGTCTGGGGTGACGCGTTTTTGTATCCAAAGGTGTTCCATCCTGAAGGAATGGTATCAGGCATTTGAAAATCCATATTCTCTGTAAGAATATTGATAGTATGCTTCTTCAAAATACTAGAATCTTCGTTTTTATTTTGTTTTTGGTCAGATTTACAGGACTGTAAACTAATGATAATAATGGTGTTTAAAAGCAGTAAAATGATGGTTTTAAATCTACTTAGATTGGTTTGAGTTTTCATAATAAAAAATATTGGTTGGTTGATAATATTTATGTAACTCTATAAATATAAGGATATTAGATTAAAACTGCAATCTGAAACTCACATTAGGGGTAATTCCAAGGGATTGGTTTTCCACTTTAGTAACCATATTCTGATTGTCTAAAGTGTAATAAGTATTGATAATGTTTTTTTTGTTGGTAAGATTCCACAAAGACGCGCCTATGATAGCGTTTGTTTTTTCGGAGATATTAAATTCATAATTAGCAGAACAGTCGACTCTTAAATAATCACTTAAACGAGAATTATTAGGCGCTTCATAATTAATGGCGTCATCAATTACTTCATTGCCCATTACAGGATTTGTAGCAGGTTTACCAGAATGCCAATTGAGACCTAATGCAAATTTAAATTGGTTATAGGTGTAAGTGCCAGCTAGGGTAAGTGCATGACGTATATCGGCATTGTTAGGAAACGATTGACCGTTATTTAAGGTGTCAAATGTATATTCGTTTTTACTAAAAGAATAACCAATCCATGAGCTTATGACGTTGTTGAATTGTTTATTCAGTAATAAGTCAATGCCTTTTATGTGGTAGCTTCCAATAGCATTTACAAACTGATACTGGTTTTGAAATCCTTGGCTTCTAGTCGTAATACCATCAACATATTTTAGGTAGGTTTCTGCACTTATCAGAAGATTATTCTTATTAAAATGAATACCTGCTGATATTTGTTTACTTTTTATAACTGGTACTGTTTCATTATTTGATAAAATCCAGCGGCGTTTTTCAATACCCAAAAAATCATTTTGTAAATCAATAATTTGAGAAGTTGTTTGACTTTTAATTTCACCTTGAATTTCAAATCTGAAATAATTTAAAAACCGTTGATTAAAGCTTAATCTTGGCTCAAACAAAAGCATGCCAAATTTTTCATGATAATTAAGGCGTGTTCCAACTTTCAGATTAGTGTAAGCGTTATTTGTTAAAATGGAACTTTCAGCATAAATAGCATGACTGCGAACTACTTCTTTAATGTAACTCCTAAAGATAGGGTTGTTAACGTCTTCCAGATTACTGATACCAATTTCAGAAAATTGATAGCCGCTATTAATTTTAACAGTGTGACTGGCGTTATAATTTAAATCAAATTTAAAAGAACCATCAGTAACTTCATTTTCCTGAATGAGACGCTGATTGTTGAACACATCAAAATTGGTGGCATTTAAATCATATTTTGATAAATAGACTTGCCCTGTAGTTGATAAGCGATTCTTCCAATCTTTGGTATAGGTGACCCCTACAGCAAGATTTTTCTGAGATAAATTACTTTTTAAAGCTTCGTTGTTATCATTGATGGTAGACTGCTCATCATATTTTAAAGCGTTGTTTACATTTAAAAAATGTATTCTTATTTTGTCTTTATCAGTAATGTCGTATAAAAACTTAGCGGTAATATCATAAAAATAAAAGTCTTCATTTTGGGAAATGGAATAACTATCATCAAAAGTATTTGTTAGATCTGAGTCTTGAAAAATGCGTTTGAAATATTGGTTATAGGTAGGGGTAACGATGAAATCTGTTATAGAGCGCCTAGTGGCAAGTTGTAATTCGGTTTTTCTTGATAATGGGATTTTTGCATAAGCATCGGCATTTATTAGGTTAAATCCGGCACCAGCTTTAAAATGATTATCTATAGTATTTGAGAGTTGCATATCAATAACACTTGAAATGCCATCACCATATTTGGCACTTGTACCATTTTTTGACACATTTACTTGTTTGGTAGTATAGGGATTAAACGCTGAAATAAGCCCAAAGAAATGGCCGGACTGGTACATTTTGATACCATCCCATAAAAATAAATTCTGATCATGTGTACCACCTCTTATATTGATGTTTGAAACGGTTTCATCTATACTCAAAACCCCGGGTAAGGCTTGAATAGTTTGTAAAATATCGGGCTCAATTAATCCGGGTAGAATTCCAAAAGCTTCCGGTTTTATGGTGGTGGTTCCATCATTTAATTTGACGATACCTTTGGTTAAGTAATTCGTAATGACAACTTCTTCTAATTGTTGAGTCATCATTGGAACCATAATATCTTCAACCATTTTTATGACCACAAAACGGGAGTCTAATATTTCAAAATCTAATCCTGTTTCAGTTTTTAAAAAGTTTAAGGCATCTTCTATCTTTAAATTGGAGGCCGGTAAAGTAACGTTTTTATCTTTTAAAGTGGAATCAGCAAAAGAAAAACTGATGTTATATTTAGTTTCGAGTACTTTTAAAATGTCAATAAGGGGTTGCTTTTCTTTTTGAAGGCTTTGAGCGTTGATAGCTGTAAAGTTCAAAAAAAATAAGAAAGTATAAATAAAAAGGAGCCCTTTTCTAATCACGTTTCAGCGTAATAGTACTGTTGGTTTTACTATACTTTAAGTGTAACGGTAATGTGATAGATTTTAAAGCAATATCTATGTTGCTATGAGAAAAACTTCCAGTAAACAATTGGTTTTCGTTAATATTTTCAGCTATAATAAGCACGCCATATTGTCTTTCAAATTCAGCAAGAACTTCTCTGTAAGGTAAACTTTTAAACTGGCTTTCGTTATTTAACCACGAAGGTGTTGCGCTATTTTCTTTTTCTGTAACAATCAATTTCCCATCAATAATTAAAAAACTGTCTCCAGCTTTTAGTTTTGTGAGTTGTGAGTTATAGGTAACGCCAACAATACCTTCGTAGCAAATAACTTCAAAATAGTTTTCTCGTTGTTTAACATTAAATTGAGTACCGTAAACGGTAACGATTCCAGTTTTTGTGACAACCTTAAATGACGAACCTTTCGATACTTTAAAAAAGGCTTCTCCTTCAAGTTCTACATCACGTTCTTTTTTCCAATCTTTTTTATTGAATATCAGCAGTGATTTTGCATTGAGGGAAACACTTGAATTATCTGGTAATTCAATAGTGGTTTTTTGAGCAAATTCTGTAGTTACTGTGGTGTCTAAAGTAGTTGTGTAATAATATAAACTAAAGCATATGGTAAGAACTGCGGCAATTTGTATAAAAGGTTTGAACCAAATTATAGCCGGTTGTTTTTTATGTCTGATAGATGATAATACATTTTGTAATTCTAAAGCAGGATCATAACTATCCGCTTTAAAACCCTGCAAATTTTTGTCTAACTTCACTAAATCATCATAGTCTTCAAGCTTTTTAAAAGCCTCAAGTTCCTGATTGTTTAGATTGTTATCTAACCATTTTGATATTAATGTTTCTCTTTCCATGATGTTTTAATACAACTATATAACAGTTAATACTTAATTTTTCCTACCTACTCTTTTAAATTTATTTTAAGGAGTTACAATTCTTTAATATCTTGTCTTAATTTTTCTAGCGCTCCATAAATTCTTTTTTCTACAGCTTTGGTTGAGATATCTAAAATTTCCGCTATTTCTTTAAATCGTTTTCCTTCAACTCTGTTCATCATAAAAGCTTCGCGCTGCGCTTCTGTTAAATTAGAAAGTGCTTTTTGAAGTTTTTGCATATACTCAGCTTCCTGCATTAAAAATTCAGGATTTTCATTGGTAGATGATTTAGGTTTTATTTGTTGATGTTTTAAAACCACTTTTTGATGTGCGGCTTCATTTAACATTAAATTATTAGCCGTAGTAAATAAAAAACTTTTCGCTTTATCTGGAGAAATTTTGCTGCAGTTTTCCCATAGCTTAATAAAAGCTTCCTGAACTTTATCTTTCGGATTTAAAATATCACCAAACTTATAATATAAAAAGTTGTGTAAGTCTTTGGAGTATTTATTAAAAATGGAAGAAAAAATAGGTTCCTCGCAAATATTATCATGAAGTCGTTTCTCCATTATTATTGGTGATTTGGGTACTAAAATAAAAAAAAAGGTAACAAAGGGTAGGAATTTCTTAAGCTAAATTGTTTTATATACAAATTGCCTCATGTTAAACTAAATTAATAAGTTATGAAAAAATTATTATTACTTCCTTTTTTTGCCCTTTTAATGTTAATGTCTTGTCAACAGGAAGTTGTTGATGTTACTGTGCCTGCAGAAGCAGAAGCCTTAGTAGCCTCTTCAACTTTGACAAGTTTAGTGGCCTCTACATCTATTAAAGATGGATCTGCAGACAATATAATTGATAAAGCAAATTGTTTGTCAGTTGATTTGCCTGTTACCGTTGTTGTAAATGGTGTTGAAATTATAATAGATTCAAAAGAAGATTTTGCAGTTATTGAAGCTATTTTTAATGAGTTTGATGATGATATCGATAATTTGGAAATTATATTTCCTATAAAAATCATATTATCAGATTATACAGAAATGGTTATTAATAACCGTCAAGAACTGATTGAGCTGGCTCAACAATGTAATGGTGAGAATGAACAAGATGATGATATTGAATGTATTGATTTTCAATATCCTATTTCATTTTCGATTTATAACACACAATTTCAGGTAATCGATGTAGTTACAGTTGAAAATGATCGTCAATTGCATTATTTCATTAAACGCGTGCGCCAAGGTGAAGTTTTTGCCAGTATTAATTTTCCAGTTACTATGATTTTAGCTGATGGAACAACCGTTGTTGTAAATAATAATCAGGAATTACAATCAACCATTGAAGATGCTAAAGATGCTTGTAATGAAGACGATAATAATGATTATCATGATGATGATTTTACCAAAGAACGATTAGATAATCTTCTTGTGACTTGCCCATGGGTAGTTTTTGAAATGGAGAGAAATCAGGATAATTTAAATGATTATTACAGAGAATATGTTGTATCATTTAAAGCAGATAATGTGGTTAAAGTTCGCACAAGAAATGGTGATATTTTAACAGGAACCTGGACGACCAGAATTACAGATCATGGTGCTTTAATAAAATTGGAGTTTGATACCTTGGTTGATTTTGCATTGGAATGGTATGTTTATGATTTGGAGCCTGGAAGAATCAAACTTTATCAAGAAGGAGGCAACAGGATTATTTTAAAGAAAAACTGTGATATCGTATTTGATATAACAAAAGAACGCATAGAAAGTTATTTACAAGAATGTTTCTGGAGAGTAGCCCGTTTAAATATTAGTGGAACTAATAATGAAGCTGATTATATAGGGACGCCTTTAAAATTCTTTCCAAATAATGTAGTTAAAATCCGAATCAATGGTGAGTTTGTAACTGGAACATATAACGTGCTAGCTGGTAATGTTGGGTTTATTTTACAAATTAATATAGACGGAAGACCAAATCTTAATTTAGAATGGGTAGTTAAATTCTTGGAGCCTGGTTTAATTAAGCTACAGAATAACAATAGTGAAATGGTCTTAGAAAGACATTGCCCAGATGGAGATGGTGATTTAGTTTTCATCGATCAAATATTATATGCTGGAATTTGGAATGTTGCACTATATAAAGATGGTGATGTAGACTATACCCAGAATTATTATTTGTATAATATAGATTTCTTACAAAATGGTGGTGTTCAGGTTACAGATCCTAATAATGGAATTATCAATGGATCTTGGTTGTCGTATAGAAACAATGGATTGTTCCTAGGCTTAAATTTCGGAGCACAACAACCATTTCAAGTTTTAAATCACCGATGGCGAATTGTAGAAGTAACAGAAACAAGAATTTATCTTAAAGTTCTCAATTCCATGGGTGTCGTTGAAAAGATATTAGTTCTTGAAAGACAATAAAAAATAAAGGGGAATTTTGGTAAATTCGGTTGGTTAGGTTAATTATTTAAGTTTCCTTTATACAGGCTGTCAAATCAAATGATTTGGCAGCCTTTTTTTATGTTCTTTTTTTTATAGTTTCTTACTTCAATAATAAACTTCAAATCCTTAAATTTGCGCATCTTAAAATTGAAGAGGAACTATGTTTAATAATTTAAGCGAAAAGTTAGATAAGGCATTACACGTTCTAAAAGGACATGGAAGCATTACTGAAGTCAATGTTGCTGAAACTTTAAAAGAAGTGAGGCGAGCCCTTTTAGATGCCGATGTTAACTTTAAAATTGCAAAGGATTTTACCACCAAAGTTAAAGAAAAAGCACTAGGTCAAAACGTGCTAACAACTTTACAGCCAGGTCAATTAATGGTTAAAATTGTTAAAGACGAGTTGACTGAACTGATGGGCGGAGATGCCGAGGGTATCAATTTATCTGGAACTCCCAGTATCATTCTGATGTCTGGCTTACAAGGTTCTGGAAAAACTACGTTTTCTGGTAAACTGGCAAATTATTTAAAAACCAAAAAATCAAAAAAACCATTATTAGTAGCCTGTGATGTGTATCGTCCTGCGGCTATTGATCAGTTACATATTGTTGGAGATCAAATTCATGTGGAGGTTTATAGCGATAAAGGAAATAATGATCCTGTTGCTATTGCTAAAGCAGGTATAGCCCATGCAAAAGCAAATGGATATAATGTGGTTATCATAGATACTGCCGGTCGATTAGCAGTTGATGAGGTGATGATGACCGAAATATCAAATATCCATAAAGCGATTCAACCACAAGAAACCTTGTTTGTAGTCGATTCTATGACTGGTCAAGATGCGGTTAATACGGCAAAGACATTTAATGATGTTTTAAATTTTGACGGTGTTATTCTTACTAAGTTAGATGGTGATACACGCGGTGGTGCTGCCATTTCAATTAAATCAGTAGTTAATAAACCAATTAAATTTATTGGTACTGGTGAAAAGATGGAAGCTATTGATGTTTTCTATCCCTCACGTATGGCCGACCGTATTCTTGGAATGGGTGATGTGGTGTCTTTAGTAGAAAGAGCTCAGGAGCAATTTGATGAAGAAGAAGCTCGAAAACTTCAAAAGAAAATAGCCAAAAATCAATTTGGATTTGATGATTTCTTAAAGCAAATCCAGCAGATTAAGAAAATGGGTAATATGAAAGATCTTATGGGTATGATTCCTGGTGCAGGAAAAATGCTTAAAGATGTTGATATTGATGATGATGCCTTTAAAGGCATTGAGGCGATTATTCATTCTATGACGCCTAAAGAAAGGAGTAACCCCTCTATTATAAATTCTAGTAGAAAAATTAGAATTGGTAAGGGTTCAGGAACCTCTGTACAACAAGTAAATCAATTGATGAAACAATTTGATCAAATGAGTAAAATGATGAAGATGATGCAAGGCGGCGGCGGAAAGAAAATGATGCAAATGATGAAAAATATGCGTTAAAATTATCTTTATAATAATTTCAATTAAAAACCAATTGGCTCATGACAATTTTAGATGGAAAAAAAATCAGTAATGATATAAAAGAAGAAATTGCTGCTCAGGTAGGAATCATGAAATCTAAAGGAGAAAAAGTGCCACATTTGGCGGCAGTTTTAGTGGGCTCAGATGGTGCAAGTATGACCTATGTTGGTGCCAAAGTGAAAGCGTGTGAACTTGTGGGATTCAATTCTACATTAATTGATTTATCAGAAGATACAACCGAAGAAGAATTGCTTAATCACATCAATAATCTGAACAATGATAAAGCTATTGATGGATTCATTGTGCAGCTTCCCTTACCAAAACATATTGATGATCAAAAGGTTTTAATGG
Organism: Flavobacteriales bacterium; assembly: GCA_024643405.1. GTDB lineage: Bacteria > Bacteroidota > Bacteroidia > Flavobacteriales > Flavobacteriaceae > Yeosuana. The sequence continues at coordinate 17,837 of JAHENA010000003.1, forward strand.
CAATTAGCCCAGATAAAGACGTGGATGGTTTTCATCCAACCAATGTGGGTAGAATGACACTTGATTTACCTTCATTTTTACCTGCTACACCATTTGGGATTTTAGAATTACTAGAACGTTACCATATTGAAACGTCAGGAAAAAATGTGGTTGTGATGGGGAGAAGTCACATTGTTGGGCGTCCTTTGAGCATTTTAATGAGTCAAAAACGAAAAGCCGGAAATGCAACGGTCACAGTGGTTCATAGTCGGACAAAAAACCTTTCTGAAATGACTCGTGGAGCCGATATTATCGTTGCTGCCATAGGAATTTCTGAGTTCTTAACGGGTGATATGGTTAAAGACGGTGTGGTTGTAATTGATGTAGGGATTACACGCGTGCCTGATGAAACTAAAGCAAGAGGTTACAGATTAGCTGGCGATGTTGATTTTGAAAGTGTGAGTAAAAAAGCAAGTTATATTACACCAGTTCCCGGAGGTGTTGGACCTATGACCATTGCCATGTTGCTTAAAAATACGTTGCTGGCCAGAGAGCGTCAGAACGCATCACATTAGTCATAAGATTTAAATAGAGTTTTTTAATTCAGATTATTTAATTACCTTTTTTAAAAATTTCCATCTTATGAAATATTTAAAATTGGGGTTACTTTTTTTAGGTCTGTCACTTTATAACTGTAACACAGAAACAAAGCCTAAACTTAGTGTCAATATTGTTTTGTCGGATAGCTTATCAAATAAGAATTTAAACGGCAGATTATTGCTCATTTTATCTGATAATAATGATACAGAACCTCGTTTTCAAGTCAGTGAAGGTTTAAATGCACAACCCATTTTTGGAATGAATGTGGAAAATTGGTCAAACGATAAAGCATATTCTTTTGATGATTCTGTTTTTGGATTTCCCTATGAACAATTGTCTCAATTAAAATCTGGAGATTATTATGTTCAAGCAGTATTGCACGTGTATGAAACATTTAAATTGTCCTCAGGCAAGGAAGTCAAGTTGCCTATGGATCATGGTGAAGGGCAACATTGGAATACCTCACCTGGGAATTTATATTCAAAACCTATAAAAATTTCTGTTTCTGATACAGGAACACAATCTTTTAATATTGTTTTAAATCAGGTGATTGCAGAAATTCAAGAACCTCAGGATACAGAATGGATTAAGCATATAAAGATGAAATCATCATTACTTTCTGAATTTTGGGGAAGAGACATCTATCTTGGAGCACATATTTTACTACCTAAAGGATTTAATGAACATCCCGAAGCAAAATATCCCTTAATGGTATTTCAAGGACATTTTCCTTCTGATTTTGGAGGATTTAGGACAACACCACCAGATGAAAACGTAAAACCTGAATATTCTGACAGGTTTCATGTGGATGGATACAATATCACTGAACAACAAGAAGCTTATAATTTTTATAAAAGATGGAATGAGCCTGATTTCCCAAGGTTTTTGATTATTGAAATTCAACATCCAACACCTTATTATGACGATTCCTACGCAGTTAATTCAGCCAGTCAAGGTCCATATGGAGATGCCTTGACCTATGAGTTGATTCCTTATATTGAAAAAATGTTCCGAGGACAAGGTGCTGGCTGGTCTCGTTTTTTATATGGAGGCTCAACTGGTGGTTGGGAAGCTTTAGCAGTTCAGGTAAAATATCCTGATGAGTACAATGGTTGTTTTGCAGCTTGTCCGGATCCTATTGATTTCAGGGCTTATTGTTTAACTAATATTTATCAAGATGAGAATGCTTATTATGCCAAGAGTAATCATAAATTAATTGAGGTTCCGGCACACAGAGATTATTTAGGTAATGTGTCTTCAACCGTAAAAGAGTCAAATCATTTAGAACTTGTTCTTGGTGATAAATCAAGGTCTGGAGGTCAGTTTGATATTTGGGAAGCCACCTATTCACCACAAGGAGAGGATGGGTATCCCATAAGGTTATGGGATAAAAAATCAGGAATAATCAATCATGAAGTTGCACAATACTGGAAGGAGAATTATGATTTAAGACATATCTTGGAACGTGACTGGGATAAATTAGGAGAAAAATTAAAAGGTAAAATACATATTTACTGTGGTGATATGGATAATTATTATTTGAATAATGCCGTCTATTTAATGGAGGATTTTTTAGAAAGCACCACGGATCCTTATTATGATGGAGAAGTAGATTATGGTGATAGAGCAGAGCATTGCTGGAATGGAGACCATGAAAACCCAAATGCTATTTCCAGATTAAGGTATAACAGTATGTATGTTCCTAAAATTATGAAACGCATCATGGAATCAGCACCATCTGATGCTGATTTGACAAGTTGGCGATATAAATAAGGTCAGTTTACTTGGCAAATAATTGCCCCAAATCTTTGAAAGCTTTAAATTCTAATGCATTCCCTGCGGGATCATAAAAAAACATAGTAGCCTGTTCGCCAACTAATCCTTTGAAGCGAATATAAGGCTCAATAACAAATGAGATGTTTTTAGTTTTTAAAGCTTCTGAAAAAGTCTGAAAATCATTCCAAGGTAATACGACTCCAAAATGAGGTACAGGAACATCTTTACCATCCACAGGATTGGTGTGTAATGCTTCGTTCGATTTGGGCTTATAGTGAATAACAAGCTGATGTCCAAAGAAATTAAAATCAACCCAGTGTTCACTACTTCTGCCTTCTTCACAACCTAAAACATCTCTGTAAAATTTTCTGGAGGCTTCTAAATTGTGAACAGGAATTGCTAAATGAAAAGGAGAAACTGTTGCCATATTTGATTAATTTTTACGATACTGCTGTTTAAGATTAAAGGCTTTAAATGTTTTGGTAGAATCTTGAATTAAACCATTGAGTTCATTAAGTTCTTCTTTGGTCAATTCGCGATATTCTCCAACGGGTATATCAAGTTTTATATTCATGATTCTAACACGCTGCAGCGTTTCTACTTCATAATTTAAATACTCACACATACGCCTAATTTGTCTATTGAGACCTTGAGTTAAAATGATTCTAAATTCATAAGTACTCAATTTTTCAACCTTACACTTTTTAGTGACCCTGTCTAAAATAGGAATGCCTCCAGACATGCGTTCCACAAAGGTTTGAGAGATTGGTTTATCAACTTTTACTAGGTACTCTTTTTCGTGATTATTACTCGCTCTCAATATTTTATTGACTATATCACCATCATCAGTCAAAAGAATTAAACCTTCACTAGGCTTATCTAATCGTCCAATAGGGAAAATGCGTTTTGGATACTTGATGAAATCAATGATATTGTCTTTTTCAACACTGGTATCTGTAGTGCAAACAATACCCACAGGTTTATTGAATGCTAAATAAACAAATGATTCCTTTGAGTCAATAATTGGTTTTCCGTCAACTTCAACAATATCTCTATTGCTTATTTTGGTTCCCATTTCCGGGATCGTACCGTTAATAGTAACTCGCCCAGCATCAATAAGTTTATCAGCCTCCCTTCGTGAACAAAATCCAACCTCACTTAAATATTTATTGATTCTTTTTAATTGTTCTTCCATAGTTTACAAAGATAAGCACTTTAGTTATCAATAAATTCTGAAATTTGTAATGTTACCTTTTTATGATTTAGTGAATGACCTAATCCTTTGGTAGTAAAAAGCTTGCTATTTTTAAAACTTGATTGGATTTGTAGGGCATCACTATAAGGAATAATAGGATCATCCTCATCATGAATAATGAGTCCTGTAGCATTCAGTGTTTGAGCATATCGCGCCGTTGAAAAAACTTCTGGTGAAGCACCAAACCTTTCTTTAATAATATGATTTAAATGATTCGAGATTCTGCTATTATAACCTAAAAGGTCTGTATAGCGTTTTAGTACATCTTTGAAATCAGATGGAGACCCCAACAGCACCATTTTTTTTATACATCCCAACTGATATTTATTTTGGAAAAATACGGAAGCCATGCCACCAACAGAATGTCCAATGATGATTTCAGGTTGATGTTTTTTTGCAACTTCATAAATAAATTCTGCATATAAAAGCGCATTAAAATAGGAGCTTCCTGAGTTACCATGTGCTGGTGCATCTAAAGCTATGATATTATAATCGCCCTTTTTTAATTGCTTTATCAGAGACTTCCATCTTCCTGAGTTACTTTCCCAGCCATGAATTAACAATATGGTTTGTTTATTACCAGGCCATTTATAAGTCATAATCCTAAATGATTCATAAATAACGGTCTCATTAATAGCTGTTTCTAGAAAGGCAGCTTGAATAGCAGTAATTTGACCTTTTCTTGGTTTTGAAAATAATGACAAAGCTTTGTCTGTTGCGTATGATTTTGAGAGATAACTTAAACTGTTTAGAGATTTACCTACAAGTTTCACTAAAAGGTTTCGCATTAATCTTCTCGGTTTACGCTGTTTATAGAAAAGGCAGGCGTGCATATAGCAAGATATTCACAGGGTTCTGTAAAAGGATTGGAATATTGAACACGGGTATTTTTTTCAATTTTTATTGATTGTCCGGCTTCTAAAACAATTTGTTCGCCATCAATAATAAATTGTTTTTTACCTTTTATAATAAATGTGAACTCATCAAATTCTGGGGTTTGAAAGGGTTCGCTCCAACCTGCTGGTGCAATCATGTGGGCAATGCTAATTTTGGAATTACCGTCTGAAGCTAAACCAAAATGTTCTTTGATTATTTTTCCATCATCAGTTGGCACTATAAACGGATTTTTTTGAATATTATATTTTTTCATGTTTAAAATTAATCTTTCATAGGTTTACGCTTAATCATACCGCCTTTTAAGTCTTTAACGGTTCCCATAGTTACAAAGGCATTCTTATCAATTTTGTCTATTTCTGTTTGTAATTTTGCTATTTCTAATCGTGTAACCACCGTGTAGATAATGTCTTTATCATAGCTATTGCCGTGGGCTCCAAATCCACCTTTTCCGGCATAAATAGTGCAAGCTCTTCTCAACTTTTCAATAAGCATGACTCTCATAGCTTCATGATGGTTGGAAATGATAGTGACACCTACATATTCTTCAACACCATCCACCACAAAATCAACTGTTTTTGCAGCAGCTAAATAAGTTAAAATGGCATATAATGCGGTTTCAATTGATAAAACATAGGCGCCAAAGGAAAAGATAATAATGTTGATAAGCAGTAAAACATCTCCTACGGTTAAAGATAATTTTCTGCTTAGAAAAATAGCCAAAACTTCGGTGCCATCAATAACACTTCCACCTCGCATTGACATTCCTATCCCTAATCCTAAAAAGAAACCACCAAAAACAGCAATGAGTAGTTTGTCTTCTGTAACAATTGGGTAATTTATAGAATGAACCACAATGGCTAATAATGAAATAGCGATAATACTTCTTATCGCGAATTTTAAATTAATTGTTTTTGAGGCAAGAATTAAAAACGGAATATTCACTAATACTAACAAATAACTTAATTCAATGCTTGTTATGTTTTCTAATAAAAGCGAAATACCGGTAGCACCCCCATCAATAAAATGGTTTGGAAGTAAAAAGCCTTTTAAACCAAAGCCAGCCGCAAAAACTCCAATAATAACATAAATATAATCCCTGATGACGTGAGTTAATTCAACGTGCATGGAAGTCACTAAAGGGTCAATTTGTTTTTTTGTTATAGGGTGTGAACCCTGTTTGCTTTTTATTCTTTTGCGTGCAACATCTACTAATATTTTTGAGATGAAAGGATTCATACTTTAAAAATTAATCTGTTTTACTCCAGTTTACAAAGAAAAACTTGACTTTGGCATTGTCTGGAATATGAGTTGCTTCAATTTTTAAGGTTCTGTCAAAACGTAAATTGGCAGGAAGTTCCTTTTTATCAATAGTAAAAGAAGCATTAAGATCATTGACGGTAATCACGATTGAACTTATTAAATTGTCTATCCTGTTTATTTTGTAATTGCTGGCAATATCCTTAAAGGTACTTAGCGTTGACAGATTTTTGTCTGTTTTATAGCGAGGGTCAATAACCCGTACACTTTGAATATAAGAGGTGGAATCCGAAGCTCTTCTTGGACTGATAATGAGTAATTTCTTTCCGCCTTTTTCAAAAATTTCAATATCATTGAAATTCCGTGTAAATTCAGTGTCGTCAATGCCTTTTGCAATAGAGTCTTTCGCATAAATAACTTCCAGATCCTTCACTTGTGTCGAATCTGTTAATAAGCCAATATGTTGTTTGCCTATTTGAAATGGATCTTGTTCTTTATTACAACTTGCAAATAATAAAGACAAAATAGTTAGATATAAAAATGATTTATTCATATAAAAATTAGGTGTATTTAAAATTGAAATTACTCGGTTATTTCTTCATGACTTTGGTTAAAATACCAAAAACACTCCTAATAAAAGTAGCACTGGTAAGCACTTTAACAACGGGGTTCATGGCAGTACTCCTTCTACCGGAACTTGTACTTTTAGTTCTTTCTTTCGCTTCTGCTTTTTCAAGAGCCTCTCTTTCTAATTTTGCTTTTTCTTTGGCATCTTCAGCTTCGGCACGGTCTATTTTTTCATTAAGCATTTCATAGGCACTTTCTCTGTCAATAGTTTGGTTATATTTTTTAACCAGTTTTGATTTAGTAAGTAATGTATTCAGTTCAGAATCGGTTAAAATGTCCATTCTGCTCATAGGAGCACGCATCATAGTAGCCGCAAGAGGTGTTGGCCTTCCTTTCTCATCAAGAGCAGAAACTAATGCTTCTCCAGTCCCTAATGAGGTCAGTACTTTTGTAGTATCATAATATTCTGAATCTGGATAGTTTTGTGCAGCCAGTTTAATAGCTTTTCTGTCATTAGCAGTAAAAGCGCGCAATGCATGTTGTATTTTTAAACCTAATTGACTTAATACAGCTTCAGGGACATCCGTTGGGTTTTGGGTAACAAAATATAAACCGACACCTTTACTTCTAATCAACTTTACAATGCTTTCTATTTGATTGAGCAGGGCTTTTGATGCTTCATTAAATATTAAATGCGCTTCATCAATAAATATAATTAACTCAGGACGTTCACTATCACCTTGCTCAGGAAACGTTGAGTAAATTTCAGCTAATAAACTTAACATAAAAGTTGAAAACAGTTTTGGCCTGTCTTGAATATCTGTTAATCTGATAATATTTATGTAACCTCTTCCATCTTCATCTATTCGCAACAAATCATTGACTTCAAATGAGGTTTCCCCAAAAAATAAATCAGCACCTTGTTGTTCTAATTCAACCACTTTACGTAAAATGGAACCTGTTGACGCCGTTGAAATATGTCCGTAGTCTTCTCCAAACTCTTCTTTTCCTTCTTGGGTAGTATATTGTAATATTTTTTTGAAATCTTTTAAATCAAGAAGTGGCATTTTATTATCGTCACAATATTTGAAAATAACAGCAACAACACCAGATTGAGCATCAGATAAATCTAAAATTCTTGATAATAACACAGGTCCAAATTCACTCACGGTGGCACGCAGTCTCACACCATCTTGCTCAGATAAGGTTAAAACTTCAACGGGGAAATTTTTTGATTCAAAGGGAATTCCAATTTTTGCATGGCGTTCATCAATTTTAGGATGACCAGGACTCGGTTGTGCCAAGCCACTTAAATCGCCTTTAATATCCATAAGTAAAACAGGAATGCCCTTATCACTTAAATTTTCAGCAAGAACTTGAAGTGATTTAGTTTTACCAGTACCTGTGGCTCCAGCAATTAAGCCATGTCTGTTTAAAGTTTTTAATGGAATTTTCACAAGTGCATTGGTGATAGTTTCTCCTTCTAACATAGCAGCACCAACGGGGATAAAATCTCCTTTACAAATATTACCTTCGGTTATGTAATTAAAAAATGTTTCCTTATTATCCATTCTATTTAATTTTGCATAAAAATAACTATTCCAAATTTAATTCATATAAACAAGATATATAAAACTATCAACATTTAATATGCAAAATAGTATCTTTGCCAACTATGAATAAAGAGATTCAAAAATTAGTTGATTTAGGAGAAATGCTCCCTTTAATGGAAGAGTTTTACACCATTCAAGGTGAAGGATTTCATAAAGGTACTGCGGCCTATTTTATAAGGTTAGGTGGTTGTGATGTGGGTTGTCATTGGTGTGATGTCAAGGAAAGTTGGAATGCAGAGTTACATCCTCCAACACATACATCAAAAATTGTAGAAAACGCAAAAAAATACAGCGATACCATTGTAATTACTGGAGGGGAACCTTTAATGTGGGATATGAATTCTTTAACTTCTAAATTAAAGGCGGAAGGTATGAAGGTTCATATTGAAACTTCAGGAGCCTATAAACTGACTGGGACTTGGGACTGGATTTGTCTATCGCCTAAAAAACTAAAATTACCAACGAAAGGAGTTTATGAAAAAGCGCATGAACTTAAGGTTATTGTTTATAACAAAGATGATTTTCGATTTGCTGAAGAGCAGGCACAGAAAGTAAACAAAAACTGTATTTTGTATTTACAGCCAGAATGGAGTAAACGCGATAAAGTCATTCCTGAAATTGTTGATTATGTCATGAAAAACCCAAAATGGAAAGTATCCTTGCAAACGCATAAGTATTTAAATATTCCGTAAATTAGGCTATAATTAAATAACGTGGAAAAATTATTAAGAATTATTGGAGCTGCTTGGGGAGCAAAAAAAATTGGAGGTGGAAAATGTGGATGTTTTGGAACTATCTTTATCTTCATAATTTTATATTGGCTATTAGGGTACGTATTTAAAGTGTTATAAATAGCAAACAATAAAAAAGCACGGCTTTAAATTTAAAACTGTGCTTTTTTTGAATAAAAAGTAAACACACTTATTTAGTAAACGGTACAGCAATTCTTAAGGTATCCCAACCTAGGTACATCGTTACGCCATTTTCTGATTCATCAAAAGCAATTGAAAAGGCTTCTAAAGGTTCACCAGAAGTAACTGGAACAGATAATCTGGCCACATCAGTTGCTTCATTGTAAAAATAAGAACCCCATACATTTAAGTCCTTACTAATTATAACCGTCCATTCTTGGTCTCCAGGAATAGTATAAAAAGTGTAAACACCCGCTTTTATGGCAGTGTCACCTAATTTCATATCTGTATACAAAGTTAATTCTGCAGCTTCATTAGCTCCAGTACGCCATACTTTTCCGTTAGGAGCTAATTCGCTCAATGATCTGCCATTAAGTTGTGGTCTACTGTACACAATTTTAATGAGTTTATCTGATACTTTATAATCAGAAGGAAAAGAGGCGGCATCCATCGGGCTTTTATCTAATCCTTTAAAATTTTGTGCGCTAACATTCAATGTTAAAAGCATTAAAAAAGCACATGTAATGGTTGTAATTAGTTTAAAGTTTTTCATGATAATTTATTTTATATGGTATAAAGTTAATTGAAATCTTGTAGATATATCTTAATGTTTTATTAAAAGTCATTTAAAAGTAAAAGTTTAAAATTTTCACTAATTTGAAATCAAATTTCAATTAATGATTACATAATATAATATAATAATATAAAAAAGTTAATATATGTAATCATTTTATCTTTTAATGTTTTTAAATGAGTATCATATATGCACATTTGCATCACTAATTAAAATAAAAATTATTGTTATGTGTGGAATTGTATGCGCATTTGATTTAAAGCAGAAGTCGGAAGATTTGCGTCCTCAATTATTAGAAATGTCTAAAAGAATTCGTCATCGTGGACCAGATTGGAGTGGGATTTATAGTAATGAAAAGGCAATATTAGCCCATGAACGTTTGGCTATTGTAGATCCTGCTTCAGGAAAACAACCACTTTTTAGCGAAGATAAAAAATTGATTTTAGCTGCTAATGGCGAAATTTACAACCATCGTGAATTGCGTAAACAATTTGCTGGTACATACACCTTTCAAACAGAAAGTGATTGTGAGGTTATATTAGCCTTATACAAAGAAAAAGGAGTTCATTTTATTGATGACATGAATGGTATTTTTGGATTTGCCATTTATGATGTTGATAAGGACGAGTATTTTATAGCTCGCGATCATATGGGTATTATTCCTTTATATATTGGTTGGGACCAAAATGGTACTTTTTATGTGGCGTCAGAATTAAAAGCCTTAGAAGGGGTGTGTACTAAAATACAATTATTTCCTCCAGGGCATTATATGTCAAGTAAGGATGGTGAATTTGTAAAATGGTACGTTAGAGACTGGACGGAATATGATGCTGTAAAAGATAATGAAACCAGTATAAAAGCCATAAAAGTAGCGTTGGAAGCAGCGGTTCATAGACAACTGATGAGTGATGTGCCTTATGGTGTGTTGTTATCGGGTGGCTTAGACTCTTCAGTAACTTCTGCCATAGCAAAAAAATATGCTGAAAAGCGAATTGAATCCGATGATACACAAGCCGCTTGGTGGCCTCAATTACATTCTTTTTCAGTAGGTTTAGAAGGCTCTCCGGATTTAGCAGCAGCCAGAAAAGTAGCCGATCATATTGGTACGGTGCATCATGAAATAAAATTTACCATTCAGGAAGGATTGGATGCCATTAGAGATGTGATTTATAATCTTGAAACCTATGATATCACCACTATTCGGGCGAGTACGCCTATGTATTTAATGGCAAGAGTGATTAAGTCCATGGGAATTAAAATGGTGTTATCTGGCGAAGGTGCTGATGAATTATTTGGAGGTTATTTATACTTTCATAAGGCACCAAATGCAAGAGAATTTCACGAAGAAACTGTGCGTAAATTAAGTAAGCTACATATGTATGATTGCTTACGCGCCAACAAAAGTTTAGCGGCTTGGGGAATAGAAGGTCGTGTGCCGTTTTTAGATAAAGAATTTATGGACGTAGCCATGCGAATCAATCCACAGGATAAAATGATTAATGGTGAGCGCATGGAAAAATGGGTGGTAAGAAAAGCTTTTGAAGATATGTTGCCGGAAAGTGTGGCGTGGAGACAAAAAGAACAATTTAGTGATGGAGTTGGTTATAGTTGGATTGACACACTTAAGTTAATGGTTGCGAATGAAGTGAGTGATGAGCAATTAGCAAATGCCAAATATAAATTCCCGTTACAAACACCAACAAGTAAAGAAGAATTTTATTATCGTTCTATTTTTAATGAGCATTTCCCTAGCGATGCGGCCGCTTTATGTGTACCGCAGGAAGCAAGTGTTGCTTGTAGCACTAAGATTGCATTAGAATGGGATGAAAGTTTTAAAAATATGAACGACCCAAGTGGTAGAGCGGTAGCAAAAGTACATTCAGATGCTTATGTAAAATCTTAAATTTAACTATGTTTTAGAACAAAAAAGACCAATTTTTTAATTGGTCTTTTTTTATATAAGTCCTTTTTCCAAAGCCACCCTAACTAATCCAGCAACATTTTTTACCCCCAATTTTTGAATGAGATTGCTTCGATGCGCTTCTACGGTTTTGCTGGTAATAAAAAGTTTTTCTGCTATTTCTTCCGTAGTATGCTCTTTTACTATAAGAGCTAAAACTTCTTTTTCGCGCCTTGTTAAGCTAGGAATAAAAAAGGCGCTATTAGTTGGCTTGCCTAGAGAATCGTTTAAAAGCATACGTTGTAATTTTTCCGGAAGAAAAAGGTGATTACTATGAACGGCTTTGATGGCATCTATGAGTTCAGATTTATTGGTGTTTTTTAGTAAGTAGCCATTGGCGCCGTTTTTAATAATTTGTTTTATAAACGAAATATCTTCATAGTTTGATAGGGCAATAATTTTAAGGTCTTTATAATTGTCTTTTAATTGTTTGCATAAATGAATGCCATTACCATCTGGAAGATTAATATCTAATAATAAAACGTCTGGTATTGCAGTTGACAATCCTTTAATGGTGTCATTAACAGAATGAAATGCGTTGATAATCCTAATATCTTCAACTTGATTGAGCATGGCTTTTAAACCTTCTACCACCATCACATGGTCGTCTGTTATAGCTACGGTTATCATGTATTAGGAATATTTTTTAAATCAATATTTATTGTAAATGTAGTGCCATTCTTGGTGTGATCTTCATCTAGTGTTGCATTTAAAAAAGCAATGCGAGAAGCAATATTTTTTAATCCAATTCCAGCGTTTTTTTGAGATTTATTAAATCCCTTACCGTTATCTTCAACCGTAATAAAAAGAGTGTCTTCATGAGAGTTTATTTGCACTAAAGCTTCAGGGGCCTCGGCATGTTTAATAATGTTATTCAACAATTCTTGGATAATTCTGTAAATAACAGTTTCTATGTTTTTTGACAATGTGATATCATTTCCAAAATGTTGAAAATTGATTTTTATGGGATGAAATTGTTCTAGTTTTGAACAATAGTTTTTCACTGAATTTATTAATCCAAAGTCGTTTATGGCCGTAGGTGATAAATTGTGAGAAATATTTCTTACCTGATCACAGGAGTAATCAATCATATCAATCACTTTATTAAAAAGTGTTTTATTTTCTGTTGAAAGTGATTTGGGATCTATGCTTGAAAGTTGGAATTTTATAGATGACAAATCGCCATTAATTCCATCATGTAAATCTTGTGCTAAACGGATACGTTCTTTTTCTTCACCTTCAATAAGCGCTTGTAGTTTTGATAAATCATGTTCTTGTTTCAGTTTATCAATTTCCAAGTTTTTTAATTTTTGTCGCTGCGTATAAAAGTACCATAAACCAAAGAACAGGAACAATAATAATATTCCACTAAATAAGGCAAATGAAAACTGGTTTTTCTTTTTTGTGAGTTCTAGTTCGTTGTGCTCTAAGGCTATTTGCTTTTCAACAATTTCCTTATCTTTTCTTTCTGATTGGTATTGTTTTTCTAAAAGATTAATTTGCTTTAAATGCGTTGCGTTAAGAAGTGAATCTTTTAGTTGTGAATTTCTTTTTAAATGATAAAAGGCTTTTTCGGTGTTTTTTAAGTTTTCGTAAATACTAGACAATTGTAGATGTGCTTTCTCTTGAATTTCAATTGTTTCATCTATTTCAGCAATCTTTAAAGCTTCGTTTAAATATTTTATCGCCTTAGTGTAATCTTTATTAAATGCATAAGATCGTCCAAGTTCTAAAATCAAATCATTTTTATAATAATTATCATTTATTTCATTAATAAAAGGAAGTGCCTTTTCAAAATATTGAATTGCTTTTTTATAGTCTTTATTCTCAAAATAATAGGTTCCAAAATTACGTTGGGCGAAATAATTTAATCGATTATCATTTAGTGTTTTTGTAATGTTATCAGCTTTTTCAAAATATTTATAAGCTTCTTCAAACCGTTTGAATTTTAAGTTAGCCAAACCTAAATCGCCTATTGCATAGGCTAAATGTTCTTTGTTGTTTTCTGGAATTATCTGTAACGATTTATTTAAATATTCTATTTCTTTTTTATGGTTATTTAAAGAACTGTAAAAAGCAGCCAAATTCTCGTAAGACGTTCCTAATCTTGTACTGTCCTTAATGGTTTCAAATATTTTAATGCCTTTAATATAAAAATCTATAACTTTATCAAATTCACCTTTGTATTGGTAGGTGTTGCCTAAATTAATATATAAGCCACCCGTGCCTTTTTGGTAATTGGCATCAATACTATATGGCAAAGCTAGTTTGTAATAATAAATAGCAGAATCGTAATGAGCTAAATCATTATGTACGATGCCGCTGTATTGTAACGATTTAATGACACCTATTTTAAAGCCGCTTTTTTTACTTTTTAAAAAGGTTTCTTTGTAAATTTTTAGGGCTTCGTTAGGGTTGGAAGATTCCTTCTCATAGGCTATGTCTAGTAAGCTATTAATAGCAAGTGTGTCGTTTTGTGCAAAACTTAATTTGAAACAACATAACAAGCCTATGAACAGGAAATACTTCATTTTATAAATACAAGAATGGTTATTTAAATGTAATTAATTTATTTACTTTTTAATTATTTTTTTTGAAATGCATCCGTTTTCGGTTTTAATTTGAAGTAAATAAAATCCTGAAGGAACCTTTGATAGATTTATATCACCTAAATTTGTTGATTTATCTAGAACCACGCGTCCATTTAGATCAACTAATGTTAGTTTTTCTATGATATTATTTTGAATTGAAATATGAAGCATGTCTTCAACAGGGTTTGGGTACATTTTAAAATTTTCAAATACCACCTCATTGTTTGAAAGTGTACTTGTAAATTCTGGTCGTCCATACAAACTCCATTTACCATTACTGCTTTGAACCCGTATATGCAATACGTGGTCGCCAGCAGCTAAATCATTAGGAATAGCAATATTTAATGTTTCATCTAACAAAGCACCTTGAGTAATGGCAACTGATGTCGCATTGCCAACGCCGGGGTCGGTATCAATAAAATATTCCGCAGCTACTATAGTATTATTGTCAATTTGCTCCGATTTATAAAATACTTGTCGTCCATACAAACTCCATTGGTTTTGGTTGTTTTTTGTTCTAATATGTAAAATATGAATGCCTGAAGTAATATTGGTTGTTGGAATAGAAAATAGCTGGTTTATGGTTGTTGCTTCTGCAATTGTTAATGTATTAGCATTTCCAACACCGGGGTCTGTATCAATAAAATATTCAGCCTCGGTTATGGTATTTTGACTAGTAACTACTAGGCTGAAAAATAGAATTATTAAAGTTATATATGTTTTCATGATATTTATATTAATTTTCAATATTAGCGTTTGCTTTTAATACCACTTGCAGATTGCTTCCTGCACCAACAATTGGGTTGTTAATGCTGATAAAAGTTGGGTAAGGTAAATCGAATGGATAACCTTTCATTTGGAATTTAAAGGCTTGACCATAAATACCTAAATCAGAACCGTCTAAGCTTGCTCCAATTGCGGGTGAACCAACTATAAGTTTATAGTTTTTTGTATAATCAAAAATGGGGTTTTCAGGATTGCCAATGGCTGTAAATTGCGGATTGGTATTGTTTATATTATTTGTGCCGTTGAGTGCATCAATTGTTTGTCCACCATAGGCAAAGGTTAAACAGTTTTGAAAGGTTATTGTGCTAGCAGTGTTATTTATAGTTGATATAGTTGAACTCGAATTTAGTATAAACATATTATTTTTAACAACAGGGTTGTTACAGCTTTCGAAAAAAATATTGTTTGATACAACTGAACTAATAATCAAATTATTTGAAAAGGTATCTGATGCAACAAGACCATTTGCAACCGCATTAAATCCTGCCATATTAAATATATTATTTGAAATTAGATTGTTTCCATGCGATGTTCCGTTAAACCTGATTACATTGAAACCAGTTTGAAGGAATATATTTCCTTGTACAATCCAGTTGAATGCTTGGTATAAATCCATCCCGTTAATTCTATTATTTTGAATACGAATATTTGTGAATGAAGCTTCGTTTAAATCTGATATATTTGGAAATGTTAAGCCTGATATTGATGAATTTGAAGCATTGGTATTGTTTGGGATATTCCTGCTAAGGGTAATGTACCCAACTGAAGCAAATTCGCCATTTGCCAATTCTGGGCGATGTCCTATACTTCTTAAATGGATTTCTTTTACAATGGTAAAACCAGCATAAACTATGGGCGAAGGATGTATGTAGATAATATCACCTGCTGTAGCAGCATCAATTGCTGCTTGTATGGAGCTAAACTGTGCCGCAGTTCCAGGGCGGTTATCAACCGTCCACGTGTTTTGTGCTAAAAGGCTAGTGCAAAATAATAAAAGAGTCAATTTTAAAATAGAAGTTTTCATAATTAATAGCGTTTAAAAGTTATACTGCTAAATTATACTGAGATATAGGTCTATTTTTAAGGGGAAAACATGAAAAATAAAACTTAGGGGAAACCCTAATGTTTCAATTTTTAGATGTTATTTTAATAAAATAGTTATAAAAAATAAATTATGTTAAGCTCAAAATATGACTTTAGAGCCACGTTTGTGTTTTTATGAATTTTAGAAAGATAAAAAACACACAAAATCTAATTTAAGGGTATTTTTAAGCGATTTAAGACACTTTTTATTAATTAACAAATGTTGATAATTTATATGTTTAATCGATAAAATACTTTTAAAAGGACTGATAAATAGTTATCTTTGTAAGTATCCTAAAATGGTGCCAAACGCATCATTTTTTTATGTGAAAACATTAAAATAAAAGTATTATAAAATATGAGCGACGAAATTAAAAAACAAGATTATTCTGCAGATAATATTCAGGCCTTAGAAGGTATGGAGCACGTACGTATGCGTCCATCCATGTATATTGGAGATGTTGGAGTAAGAGGTCTGCATCATTTAGTATATGAAGTGGTAGACAACTCTATTGATGAAGCATTGGCTGGACATTGTGATACTATTACTGTTATTATAAATGAAGATAATTCCATAACAACAGAAGATAATGGACGCGGTATCCCGGTAGATTTGCATAAGAAAGAAGGGATTTCTGCTTTAGAAGTTGTTATGACTAAGATTGGAGCGGGAGGAAAGTTTGATAAAGATTCGTATAAAGTTTCTGGAGGATTGCATGGTGTTGGTGTGAGTTGTGTAAATGCGTTGTCACAACATTTAAGAGCAACCGTTTACCGAGACGGTAAAATCTGGGAACAGGAATACGAAAGAGGGAAAGCTATGTATCCCGTTAAATCAATTGGCACCTCAGATAAAAGAGGAACGACGGTAACATTTACTCCTGATCACACTATTTTTACTCAAACGGTTGAATATAGCTATGACACCCTTGCAAGCAGAATGCGTGAATTATCTTTTTTGAATAAGGGAATAACGATAAACTTAATAGATAAACGCAGTAAAAAGGAAGATGGAGAATATGAAGGAGAGGTTTTTTATTCTGACGAAGGCTTGCCGGAATTTATTAGGTTTTTAGATGGAAACAGAGAGCCTTTGATGAGAACTGTTATCTCTTTTGAAGGTGAGAAAAATGGGGTTCCTGTTGAGGTTGCTATGATTTATAATACGTCCTATGCTGAAAATTTGCACTCCTATGTAAATAATATCAATACACACGAGGGTGGAACACATCTTGCTGGTTTTAGACGTGGTTTAACCATGACTCTTAAAAAATATGCCGATTCATCAGGTTTAACAGATAAATTGAAGTTTGATATAGCTGGTGACGATTTCCGTGAAGGATTAACAGCCATTATTTCGGTAAAAGTACAAGAACCACAATTTGAAGGTCAGACTAAAACTAAATTGGGGAACCGTGAAGTTTCTGCTTCAGTAAGTCAGGCTGTTTCTGAAATGTTAACTGATTACCTGGAAGAACATCCTGATGACGCTAGAATTATTGTCCAAAAAGTTGTTTTGGCAGCACAGGCAAGGCATGCTGCTCAGAAGGCTCGTGAAATGGTTCAGCGTAAAACAGTGATGAGTATGGGCGGGCTGCCGGGTAAATTAAGTGATTGCTCAGAGGAAGATCCTGCGAAATGTGAGGTTTTCTTGGTTGAGGGAGATTCTGCAGGTGGTACAGCAAAACAAGGACGTGATAGAGCTTTTCAAGCGATTCTTCCATTAAGAGGTAAAATTCTTAATGTGGAAAAAGCAATGGTTCATAAGGTTTTTGAAAATGAAGAGATAAAAAATATTTTTACCGCCTTAGGCGTGACTATAGGAACTGAAGATGATAGTAAAGCATTGAATCTTTCAAAATTACGTTACCATAAAGTGGTTATCATGTGTGATGCTGATATTGATGGTAGCCACATTGCTACCCTTATATTAACTTTCTTCTTCAGATATATGAAGGAACTGATAGAAAATGGGCATATATACATAGCAACACCACCTCTGTATTTAGTTAAAAAAGGGGCGAAGAAACAATATGCTTGGACAGAAAAGGAACGTGATCAAATTGTGGAAAGTATGGGAGGCAGTGCTGGTATTCAGAGATATAAAGGTCTTGGAGAAATGAATGCAGAACAATTATGGGATACTACTATGAATCCTGATTTCAGAATTTTAAGACAAGTTCAAATTGATAATGGGTCTGAAGCAGACAGAATTTTCTCAATGTTAATGGGAGATGATGTGCCACCTCGTAGAGAGTTTATAGAGAAAAACGCGATTTATGCCAATATTGATGCCTAATTAAAAATTTCTTAAATGTGAGAATAGCCCTGATATGTTCACTATTTCAGGGCTATTTTTTGTAAAAAAATCATAAAAAAACAGTTAAAGTGTAATTTTTTATCGATAAAATGTAATTTATTAAAATATTTTCCTATATTTGTTAAACCAAATTTATCATTTCATGAAAAGAATTACCATCATATTATTCATTTGCTTGACTACAATAGTTATGAAAGCTCAAAATGATATAAATGGGCTTCTTGCTGCTGGTATTGAAGACACACAAAGATTTACGAATGATTATTTAGCACCAGGAACCAATGGGTTAATGTACAGTATTAATGCTAACTGGTTTAATACAGCGGTTGTAAAACCTTTAGGTGGCTTTGAAATTTCAGTTATTGCGAATGCCGCAACTATTGGAAATGAAAACAAATCATTCTTAATGAATACAGATTTGTATAATAATGTTGTTTTTCAACAAGGGCCAAATTCTCAAAATGTCGCTACTGTTTTAGGTGAAAATAATCCAAACATTGACGTTGTAATAACCTATGATGACCCAATATTTGGTCAACAAACAGAGCAAATTACACTTCCTGACGGCCTTGCTTCAGAAAACATTAATATGTTACCTGCGGCATTTATACAAGGGGCGGTGGGGTTAATAAAAGGAACAGAGATTAAGGCTAGATTTATTCCTAAAATAAAAACAAAAGATGTTTCCTTAGCTTTATATGGTGTTGGTATTCAGCATGAATTCACCAAATGGTTGCCTGCAGATAAAATATGGCCAGTGGCCATTTCAGGGTTGGTGGCTTATTCGCATGTAGATGGTTCTTATGATCTTACAAGTTCATCTTTAGTAAGTGGAGAAAATCAACGCTTGGAATCTGCAATGGAAACATGGTTATTTCAATTAATGGTATCAACACAATTGCCAATTATCAATTTTTATGGTGGTCTTGGATATATTAAAGGAGAATCGCAATCAGACATATTAGGTACGTATAGAGTTTCCAATGGCATACTTACAGGTGAAGATATTGTGGATCCATTTTCTGTGTCAAGTGAAATATCTGGAGTTAGAGGAACTGTAGGTGCCAAGTTGAAATTAGGATTTTTTAGGCTTAATGCCGAATACCATCTTGCAGAATTCAACGCATTTTCAGTTGGTATAAACTTTGGATTTAGATAAAAATTAAGAAGCTTTAGCTTTTATAAAAAATATATTTAGTGTTTAGTTTTAGTTAGTTTTAATTATTTGAATTAGTCGTGAAAAGTGCAAGTTTTATCTTGCACTTTTTTCATTTACACCATTATTATTTGTAATTTTACAAGATTCAAATAAATAAAATTAAATATAAAATATTATGAAAGTAACAGTAGTTGGAGCAGGAGCAGTTGGTGCAAGTTGTGCTGAATATATTGCCATTAAAAATTTCGCTTCAGAAGTTGTTTTATTAGACATTAAAGAAGGCTATGCAGAAGGAAAAGCCATGGATTTAATGCAAACTGCTTCATTGAACGGATTCGATACAAAAATATCGGGAATCACTAATGACTACAGTAAAACAGCAAATAGTGATATTTGTGTTATTACCTCAGGAATTCCACGTAAACCAGGTATGACTCGAGAAGAGTTAATTGGTATCAATGCGGGCATTGTAAAAACCGTCTCTTCAAGTTTAATTAAGCACTCTCCAAATACTATTATTATTGTGGTGAGTAATCCAATGGATACTATGGCCTATTTGGTTCATAAAACCACGAGTATACCAAAAAGTAAGATTATAGGTATGGGTGGCGCATTAGACTCTGCTCGTTTTAAATATCGATTGGCGGAAGCTTTAGGCGGACCAATAAGTGATGTTGATGGTATGGTTCTTGGCGGACATAGTGATACGGGTATGATTCCATTAACACGCATGGCAACAAGAAATGGTGTGCCTGTTTCTGAATTTTTATCTGCTGACAGATTAAATGCAGTTAAGGAAGACACAAAGGTTGGAGGGGCAACACTGACTAAATTATTAGGTACTTCTGCTTGGTATGCACCTGGTGCTGCAGTTTCATCTCTGGTCCAAGCCATTGCTTGTGATCAGAAAAAAATGTTTCCTTGTTCAGTAATGCTTGAGGGAGAATATGGTTTAAACGATATTTGTCTTGGTGTTCCAGTAATATTAGGTAAAAATGGTATTGAAAAAATAGTTAATATCGAGCTTAATAAGGCAGAAAAGGATAATATGAAAGTGAGTGCCGAGGCTGTTAAAGCTGTTAATGATCTATTAGAATTATAACATTTTATTAATATAAAATGACATACTTTAAGATGGTCAAAAGGGTATTGACAAGTAAGTAAATTTTAATAAAAAATAAGGGCAGCATAATAGTTGCTCTTTTTTTTTATAAATCTCGTAATTATATTGTCAATTCTATGTGTAAATCATATATTTGCTCGTTTTAAAAAATTCAACGAATAAAATTAATTAATTTAATAAATAATGCAGAATAAAGGATTAGTAAAACTATTTGCAGTTTTGTTTGGATTGGTAAGTATTTATCAATTGTCTTTTACGTTTAAAGCAAATCAAATAGAAAGAAATGCAAAAGAAATTGCTATAAGTAAAGTTTCCGATACAGAAGTTGATTACAGGGCTAAAAGGAGTAATGAAGAGGCAAATTATTTAGAATCAATTGCTACAGATACTGTCTTTAACATAGGTATTGCAAAATTCACTTATAATGAAGTGAAAGAAAAAGCAATGAATCTTGGTTTAGACTTGAAAGGCGGTATTAATGTCATACTTCAAGTATCAGTCAAAGACATTTTAAAAGGATTGGCAAATAATAGCACAAATCCTATTTTCAATAAAGCTTTGGACGATGCTTCTGAACTTCAAAAAAACAGTCAAAACACCTATTTAGAAGATTTTTTTAAAGCATTTGATGCTATTAAAGGGGACACGAAATTAGCATCTCCTGATATATTTTATACCAAAGCATTAGACGGTGAAATAGATGGCAGTATGTCTGATGACGAGGTAAAACAAGTGATTCAAACAAAAATTGATGAATCCATTATTTCTGCATTTGAAGTATTGCGTAAGCGTATTGATGAATTTGGAGTTACGTCTCCAAACATTCAACGTTTGGGTACATCAGGGAGAATTCTTGTAGAATTACCAGGTGTAAAGGACATAGAACGTGCAACGGGATTATTACAAAGTACCGCTCAATTGGAGTTTTGGGATGCTTATAAAGGTGAAGACTATTTTACATTTTTATCTCAAGCTAACGAAGTATTAAAAGGGATTGTAAACCCAAAACCTGAAGCCCAAAAGGCGGAAGGTGATGATGAGGAAAATGCGACAGATTCTAAAATTGATGAACTTTTAGGAGATACAACTACAGATTCAACGGCTGTAGCTGCTAATCCTTTATTTGATTTAATAAGAGGTCAAGGATATCCTGGAGGACCAGTCATCGCTAAATTCGAAATTAAAGATAAAGCTAAGGTTGCTGAGTATTTAAACATGCCTCAAGTGAGAGCATTACTTCCGGTGGAGCAACGTTATGTGAAATTTGCATTTGGTAAACCAGAAAAAGACAGTGAGTTAATTGATTTATATGCTTTAATAGGTAACAGAGATAATACACCAGAGTTAAGTGGAGCCGTTGTAACTGATGCAAGAAATGCTTTTGGTCCAACAGGTAAGCCAGAAGTGTCTATGCAAATGAATGCTAAAGGTGCTAAAATCTGGGAAGAAATGACGGGTCGTGCATACAGCCAAGGTACACAAATTGCAATTGTTTTAGATAATATTGTGTATTCTGCGCCTGGAGTAACTTCAGGCCCAATTGCTGGTGGAAATTCATCTATATCAGGAAGTTTTACTTTAAATGAAGCGGTGGATTTAGCGAACGTTTTGCGTGCGGGTAAATTACCGGCAAGAGCAGATATTATTCAAAGTGAAGTAGTAGGACCATCATTAGGCCAAGAGGCTATTGACAATGGTAAAGTATCATTTTTAATTGCATTGGCATTAGTTTTGGTTTGGATGATTGTGTATTACGGTAAAGCAGGTGGTTTTGCTGATATTGCCATGGCATTGAATATTCTATTAATTTTTGGGATTCTCTCTGGATTGGGTGCCGTGTTAACACTACCTGGAATTGCGGGTATTGTGCTTACCATTGGTATGTCAGTGGATGCGAACGTTATTATTTATGAGCGTATTCGAGAGGAAATCGCAAAAGGGAAAGGGTTAAAAGAAGCCATTCAAGATGGTTTTAGTAATGCCTTATCTTCAATTTTAGATGCGAATATTACTACTGGTTTAACAGCCCTAATATTATTTATATTCGGAACTGGTCCAATTAAAGGATTTGCAACAACCTTATTGATAGGTATTGGAACTTCATTGTTTACCGCTATTTTTATTACTAGATTATTAATAGACTGGTATGTTAACAGAGGAGGTAAATTTGATTTCTCGACAGCGTTGACTAAAAATCTTTTTAGAAACCTAAATATTGAGTTCCTTCAAAAACGTAAAATCGCTTATGTGGTTTCTGGAGCATTTTTAGTAATAAGTTTGGGCTCATTATTAACTGAAGGATTAGATCAAGGTGTGGACTTTGTAGGAGGTAGAACGTATCAGGTGCGCTTTGCACAAGATGTGAATCCAACAGAAATTACAGCAACATTGTCAAACGCTTTTGGTAGTGCTGATGCGAAAACTTTTGGTGATGCCAATCAGTTAAAAATAACCACGAAGTATAAAGTTAATGAAACTGGAGCAGAGGTTGATGAACAAATCAGACTTGAATTATACAAAGCATTGCAACCTCATTTAGACGGTTTATCTTATGAGGATTTCATAAGTGATGCAGACACCAAAACAGTTGGTTTAATGAAGTATTATAAGGTGACACCTACCATTGCAGATGATATTAAACAAGCTTCATTTTGGGCGATTTTAGGTTCTTTAATTGTAGTGTTCCTATACATATTAATGCGATTTAAAAAGTGGCAATTCTCCTTGGGAGCGGTATTAGCGGTTTTTCATGATGTATTAATTGTACTTGGTGTGTTCTCGTTAACTTATAAGTTCTTACCATTTAGTATGGAAATTGACCAAGCTTTTATTGCCGCCATATTAACTGTAATTGGATATTCATTAAACGATACTGTTATTGTTTTTGACAGAATTAGAGAATATTTGAATGAGCACTCAAGTTGGAATTTTGGTAAAGTTGTAAATGTGTCTTTAAGTAGTACTTTGGGTAGAACTTTAAACACCTCTTCAACTACTTTAGTGGTATTATTAGCGATATTTATTTTTGGTGGAGATTCTATTAGAGGATTTATGTTCGCCTTAATCGTTGGTATTGTAGTAGGTACTTATTCTTCATTATTCATTGCAACACCTTTAATGTACGACACTATAAGTAATGCTGAGAAAAGAAAAGGAAGAGAAAGCGCTATAGCTCAAAAGCAAAAAGCTGTAAAATAAATAAATTAAGTAATATTTAAAAAAAGCCTGTTAACATATGTTAATAGGCTTTTTTAATTTAAATATCAATAAAGTATTGAGAACAACAAAGCCTTTATTTATATACATTTGTTAAATAATTTATAACTACCAACAAATTATAATTAAATTAAACTTTCCAATTGAAAGATAAACAAGCGCAAATTAGAAAATTTCTTTTTGTCTCAAAGTGGGGCGAATCATTAGATATTGTAAATTCCATTAAGGCAGAAGGAAATGAAGTCAAATTTTATATTGAAGATAAGACTTCAAAAGAAATAGGTTATGGGTTCGTGGATAAAGTCACCCATTGGGAAAAGTTCATTGATTGGGCCGATATTATTATTTTTGATTATACCGGATATGGTAAAATTGCCAGTCAGTTAAGAAGTGCAGGTAAATTAGTGATTGGAGGAACGGAGTATTCAGATAAACTTGAATTAGATAGAAATTTTGGTCAGTCTGAATTGCAAAAACATAAAATTAAAGTAATTCCGTCAAAAGAATTTACATCTTTTCATGATGCTATTACATATATTGAAAACAATCCTAATACCTATGTCATTAAACCTTGTGGAGAAACTCAAGAATTAAAACAGTTGTTGTTTGTAGGCAGTGATGATGAAGGTCTGGATGTGATTAGAGTACTTAAAGCCTATGAAAAATCATGGGGTAATGATTTTGGTAATTTTCAATTACAGCGTAAGGTAAAAGGGGTTGAAATTTCAATTGCTGCGTTTTTTAACGGCAAAGAATTTATATATCCTATCAACATTACTTTTGAACATAAAAAATTGTTTCCAAAGGAATTGGGTGTTTCAACTGGTGAAATGGGAACCAGTATGTTCTGGACTAAAGACTCCCCAATTTTTGATGCAACTTTATTAAAATTTCAAAGCACATTAGCAAAAGATAACTTTGTTGGCCATATAGATATTAATTGTATTGTGAATGGGAATGGAATATATCCTTTAGAGTTTACCTCAAGATTTGGGTATCCTCAAATATTTATTCAACGTGCAGGAATAAATGAACCCATGGGAGAATTTTTTATAAAAATTGCTTCCAAGCAAACCTTCAAAATAAACGTTAAAAAGGGATTTCAAGTAGGTGCTTTTATTGTAGTGCCGCCATTTCCTTATGATGACAAAAAAACATTCAATCTATTTTCTAAAGACGCCGTGGTTGTTTTTAAAAAGAATGGAAGAGAAGGGGTTCATCCTATGCATCTAAAGAAGGTTAATGATGAATGGCTTATTACCGGTAATACAGGTATTGCGGTATTAGTGACAGGTAATGGTCAAACCATGAAAGATGCACAGAAAATGATGTACAATAGAATTAGTAATGTGATTATTAATAATGGCTATTATAGAACAGATATAGGCGATAGATGGAGTGAAGACTCAGACAAACTTTGGTCGTGGGGTTTATTATAAATTATAATTATCTACTTTCAAATGACTTTTAATCTTTGTTTAAATTATGAGCAGTTTTTTAAAATATTACCAGAAGATTGGAATGATTATATTTTAACTTTTTGGGAAGATTTTAAATCAACAACGGAATGTTATGTATTAGTTGAAGATAATCAGGTAATTGCAGGTGGTTTGGTTTTTTCAAAATGTCCTCCGGATATGTTATATGCCATTATTGAAACAAATAAATGGTTTGAAAAGGGGTATCTTTATTTAGGTTTTATTTTTGTTCTGGAAGAAAAACGACATCAAAATTTGGGCTCCGTTTGGATAAACAATTTAAAAGCAAAGTTTCCTAATCAAAAGTATTGGTTAACCATTGAAAATCTCAAACTAGATAGTTTTTATGTAAAAAATGATTTTAAGAAAGTAAAATCACTTTTTAATGGAGATCAGGAAGAATGGCTTTATGTATTTGAGCCTAAGGTTTTAAGGTAATTGTTTAGTTGGAATAATAAATACTGTCACCAATGTTTAAGTGCCAGACATCTACTAAACCAGCATTAATTTCCAAGACGTATTTTGCGGGTAATTCAGAAGGTAAAGAACTTTCATCATAAGGTTTAGCATTTTTCTGAAAGCTTACAATGTGTTTATTTTCATTGATGTATATTAGATCCAATGGAATCTTTGTGTTCTTCATATAAAAAAACCGTTCTCTGCTATCATCAAAAATAAAAAGCATGCCCTGATTTGATTTCATTGAAGTTCTGTACATCAACCCTGTTTGAATTTCATAATCATTATCGGCAATTTCAATATCTAAGCCGATTTTAGTTGAATCTGAAGTTTTTTTAACAATAACTAAGTCACCTTCTTTTTTAAAAATTACATCAGAATGTTTGATGGTCTGTACTTCTTTTTTACAAGAATTAAAACTCAAAGAAATACAAACTAAGATCAATAAAAAAACTCTGAATGAATAGTTCCCTGACATTTATTTAACTTCTGTTTTTGGCTTATAGACAAACATAAAATAGAGTCCGATAATAATAAAGGGAATGCTCAACCATTGGCCAGTATTAAAACCAAACCAATTAATGTACTCATCACCCTGCGGTTCTTTAACATATTCTACAAAAAAGCGAATAGTCCATAATAAAATTAAAAACAACCCAAATAGGAAACCTGTTTTGTTTTTTAAATTAGTTTTTGAATACACAAACCAAAGAATTAAGAATACAAAAATATAAGAAAATGATTCATAAAGTTGTGCAGGATGGCGATAAGGTACTGCATCTAGAAGATTTTGAAACTGAGGATTATCCGTTACGGCATCATAGGCTTTCTGTACATTTTTAATACCTGTAAGTCTAACGACTTCACTTTTATAATAATAGTCTTGAATGAAACGTACACCGAAATTGGAATCGGTTACTTTTCCAATAATTTCTGAATTGATAAAATTCCCTATTCTGATAAAAACTGCTCCAGAAGCTACAGAAATAACCACTCTATCCAATATCCACAATAAGGATTTGTAGTTATACTTTCTTCTATATAAATACATCCCCACAATAATACCTATAGCTGCACCATGACTTGCTAGGCCTTGAAAACCTGTAAATTCAAATCTCGGATTCGTTCTGATAGGAAGAAAAATGCTCCAGAAGTCTTGAGTTATTAATTCTGACTGGTAAAATATGACATGACCTAATCTGGCACCAATCATGGTCGCTAAAACCGTGTATATGAATAATGGATCTAAATATTCCAGTGAAACCTTTTCTTTGGTGAAAATTCGTTTCATGATATACCAACCAATTAAAAAAGCGACGATCCACATGAGACTATAAAAGTGAAGCTTAAAATTTCCTAAAATTTCAATACCAGTTAGCGGATTCCAGTCAAACTTTAATAAATACATAGGTTCTAAATTTTTCTATGTAAAGATAATAGATTGGTATTACTTATAGAATGTTTCCAATAATAAATTGAATTTAAAAGAAGCTTCATAAATTCTCTTCAAATGAAGAGAATACAAGATTATTTTGTGAGTTCTAATATTTCAACTTCAAAAATTAAGTTTGATTTTGGTGGAATTATGGCATTACCTGTTTCCCCGTATGCTAAATAAAAAGGAATGAATAAGGTTGCTTTATCACCAACAGATAGCTGTTGTAATCCTTCTTTAAATCCGGTAATCATCTTAGCATTAGCGCTTAAGTCTGCTTTTATGGGCTGATAATCATTATTGGTTTTTCTTTCTTCATCAACTGAATCCAGGGCTTTAGCTATGTCTAATTTACTGGTTTGAAGTAATTTGCCATCTTCAAAATATACCGTGTAATTAATTAAAACTTTTGAATTTTCATTTAATTCTTCGCCAGTACCGTTTTCAGTAACTAAAAATTGTAAACCAGATGATAGTAATCTAGATTTGTTTTTCTGAGCGTCAAATTTTTTCTTTGTAGCCTTTAACAGTTCCTGTTCTTTTTGAATACGCTTTTTTTCTATTCGTTCTAATTCAGCAAAATGATTGATAAAAATATGAGCAGCATCAAAGGTTTTAGCATTAACGCCTACTTTGATAATATTGACTTCTTTTAGGGTCACATCTTCAATTGGTTTGTCATCTTCTTCTGAAGTTTTAACCTTAGAGATAGAATCTAGAACATCAAAACCTATAACTAATTCACCAAAAACAGAATGTACATTATCTAAATTCGGATCTGCAATCTCAGTTATATAAAACTGACTCCCATTAGTTTTTGGACCATCATTAGCCATACCTAAAATACCTGGTTTGTCATGCTTTAAATCCGGCACAAATTCATCGTCAAACCAATACCCAGGATTGCCATTTCCTGAACCTGATGGATCACCGCCTTGTATGATAAAACTATCAATAACTACGTGAAAAATAGTGCCATCATAAAACTTTTTGTCTCGGTATAAACTATCTACTAATGTGTTTGTGCCATCCGCAAGCGATACAAAATTAGCAACCGTATTAGGTGCTTTTTTATAATATAATTTAGCTACCATGACGCCTTTCGAGGTTATAAATTCTGCATAAATGCCATCAGTAAGGTCAGGGTATTTATTCTGGCATGAAAAACATAATATTAAAAATAAAAATGGAATAAACTTATATGTATATTTTTTTGTATCCATATAAAATCTAATTTACTTTTCTGAGATGGCATAAACAGTCACTTCACAAATAATAGGAATATTTGTGCCAATTCTATTTTGGTCACCATAATAACCATAAGCCTTTTGTGAAGGAAAAAGAAAAGTAACTGTTTCACCTGTTTTCATAAGTTTTAATCCTTCGCGCAAACCTGTGAAAATTTCTTCTTGATCCATGGCATAAGATTGATTTTTTAGGTCATCCTTGGAGTAGATAGTTGCGCCATCTAAAGTTTTAACGTTATAATCGAAATTTACAATATTGCCAAACGAGGGTGTTTTTAATGAGTCAACATCCGTTTTAATATTATAATAATACCAAAAACCACTTTGAGAGGATAAGTACTCTACCTTTTTTTCGGATAGAATCTTTTGAATTTTAGCTTGTTCTTTAGCATTTAGTTTTTTATTTCGCTCTACTGAGACATCAATAAAAGAACCTGTTTTTACCGAAATTGGTTTTCTGGCTTCTGGCGACTTACAGCCAATAAAAAATAGCATCGCTAATACTAATAAAAATATTTTATTCATCATTCAGGGCATTTGAATAGTCAGGTAATATAGCAATAAATTTATTAATAGTATCATTTAAAGACAGTTCACTTCTTCCTCCAGCAGCATTAATATGACCACCTCCGTTAAAATGCAATCTCGAGAAATCATTTACCGAAAAGTTTCCTTTTGAACGTAAGGACATTTTTATAATACCTTCTTGTTTATCTTCAATAAAAATAACTGCAAAAACTATATTTTCCAATGAAAGGCCATAATTTACTACACCTTCAGTATCACCTTTTTTGAAATTATATTTATTTAATTCATCTTGAGATAGTGTAATATAGGCAGTTCTTAATTCAGAAATAACTTTTAAATTATTAAGGGCGCAACCTAATAATTGAAGCCTTTCATAACTATTTGTGTCATAAACTTGATTGTGTATATAAGCACCGTTGGCGCCTTTTTCAATTAAATCAGCTACAATTATATGGGTATTACTGGTTGTACAAGGAAATCTAAAGGAGCCAGTATCGGTCATAATCCCTAAGTACAGACAGGTTGCAATATTTGAATCAATGAGATGGGTATCTCCCAACAGATGAATGAATTGATAAACCATCTGACATGTAGAGCTCATACTCACATCAGAATAAATGAATTGGGCGTAATTATCTGGAGATTGATGATGGTCTATTAAAATTTTAATTGCCGTGCTTTTTTCTAAAACGGTTTCCATATTACCAGTTCTGTGCAAAGCATTAAAATCAAGAGTAAAGATAAGGTTTGCCTTTTCAATTAAGCTATTACAGGTTTCTGTTTGATAATCATGAATTAATACCTGATTGTTGCCTGGAATCCATTTTAAGAAATTTGGATAGTCATTGGGACATATAACCGTTACATTATGTTTGGACTGTTTTAAGTAATGATATAATCCCACAGTTGAACCCATGGCATCACCATCTGGGTTTTTATGAGGAACGATTACAATGTTTTTTGGAGAAGCTAATAATTTTTTTATTTTTTCAATTTCTGGATCTTTCATAAGAAGCGAATATACAATTTTTTAAAATTGGATAAACTTGTTTATAATAAGAAATACATTACTTTTGCACGAAAATTAACAAAGGGTTGATTTCTTATTCTCTTAAGAAGAATTGAGTACAATTAAAAAAGATTAAATTAAAATTACAAATGGTAACAAATAGAACATTCACGATGCTAAAGCCAGATGCTGTTGAAAAAGGACACATTGGTGCTATATTAGAAAAAATTTCAGTTTCAGGATTTAGAATTGTAGCAATGAAACTAACTCAAATGACAAAAAATGATGCAGAAGCATTTTATGCTGTTCATAAAGAACGTCCATTTTTTGGAGAATTAGTTGAATATATGACAAGAGGTCCAATTGTAGCTGCAGTTTTGGAAAAGGAAAATGCGGTTGAAGATTTTAGAACCTTAATTGGGGCGACAAATCCAGCTGATGCAGCTGAAGGAACTATTCGTAAATTATTTGCAAATTCAATCAGTGAGAACGCGGTTCATGGAAGTGATAGTAATGACAATGCCGCTATTGAAGGTGCTTTTCATTTCTCAGGAAGAGAAATGTTTTAAACTTTAAACTTTAAAAAGAAAAGCCTGCAACATTGTTGCAGGCTTTTCTTTTTATTATAATATTTTATTTAATCAAAAAAAAGCCTATCACTTGGATAGGCTTCTAACTTGTAAAATGTTAAAGTATATTTTAGATTACTTTTACGTTTACTGCGTTCAGTCCTTTTTTGCCTTCTTGCAAATCGAATTCTACTGCATCACCTTCACGAATTTCATCGATTAATCCAGAAATGTGTACAAAATGTTCTTTGTTGTTGCCATCTTCAATAATGAATCCAAAACCTTTTGAATCGTTGAAGAATTTTACTGTACCTTTACTCATTGTTTAAATATTATAAAAATTAAGTGACAAAGATAAACTATTTATTAAGATATTTATAATAATTATATTTTTATTTTTATTGGTAATTAACGCAATATCAGTTTTTTAATAATTTCTTTTCCTAATTCTTCATTTAACATGGAAATGATTTTTTCTTTACCATAGCTTAATTCTTCTCGAAGTACGCTTGAACTAAGCTGAACAAATAAGGTATTTCTCTCTAATTGCACAGCGGTTGTATAATGGTTTACACCATTTCCCATAAGTTTAGCCCAAGCATCAGCAACGTTCACTTTGTTTAATCCAGTTTCTAATTTATTGGTTTGAACAAATTCTTTTAAAGCATCTGAGATACTTATATGCTCATTATTGCGTTTTGCCATTAGTTTGAGTTGATGGGCTTATAGGATTTATAAATATAAATATTCCTTTCGGCATTAATAATTTTTAATTCTTTTTCATTTGCGAATAAAATAGTTTCTTTCCATTTTGAAAAGTTGGTTTCATAATAAATATTTAAACTATCATTTTCTATTTGGAGATTAAACGCTTCAGCATCATTTGTACCTTCAAAAGAACCATTTAAAGTAGGTTTTAATTTTTTTCTAAAACCATTTAAACTGTCATTAACATTAAAATAGTCAATAAATTCATTGTAATTATAATCATGTACTTCACCAGAAGCTAATATGACTTTTTCAATTTCCCAGTATCCGTCTAAATGTTTAAGATACTCTTCTTTATTCTTTTGACAGCTTATGTTAATAATAATAAATAGAATGATTGACAGTCGCTTCATATTATTAAAGTTTAAAAATTTCATAAGATTGATGTACTTGTTTAATAGCATTTTCAGTTCTGTCGGCATGCGTATCGCTAATAAAAATTTGTCCAAAATTTTCATCATCTACTAATTTAATAATTTGTGAAACACGCTGTTCATCTAATTTGTCAAAAATGTCATCTAGAAGCAAAATGGGATCATCACCACTTTGCTTTTTTATAAAATCAAACTGAGCTAATTTGAGTGCTATTAAAAATGATTTTTGTTGGCCTTGACTGCCAAACTTTTTTATAGGATGCTCTTCAATATTAAAATGTAAATCATCCTTATGGATACCCACACTGGTATATTGTAAGGCTTTATCTTTATTGATTTGATTCTTCAGGAGCATATCTAAACTGTTTTCAAACAAATCACTTTGATACACCAAACTTACCATTTCGTTGCCATTGCTTATGGCTTTGTAACGAGATTTAAAAATGGGAATAAATTCTTTTAAAAAGTCCTCACGTTTTTTAAAAATTTTGGTACCATAATCTGTTAATTGATTATTGTAAATTTCTAAGGTGTCCGCATTAAAGGTGTGATTTAGTGCAAAATATTTTAATAACGCATTGCGCTGTGTAAGAATTTTATTGTAATTAATTAAATCAACTAAATACGCTTTATTGCTTTGCGAAATTACACTATCAATAAATTTTCGTCGGGTATCACTACCTTCAATAATTAGGTCTCTGTCAGCTGGTGATATAATAACTAAAGGCAAAAATCCAATATGTTCACTAAATTTTTCATATTCTTTGCCATTGCGTTTAATTATTTTTTTTTGTCCACGTTTTAAACTAATAATAATTTTTTCTGGCTGATTATGTTTTAAATAATCACCATTTACTACAAAAAAATCCGAGTCATGTTTTATATTTTGTGTAGCAACTGGATTAAAATAGCTTTTTCCGAAAGATAAATGATAAATAGCATCAAGTACATTAGTTTTTCCAATGCCATTATTTCCAACAATACAGTTTATTTTATCGTTGAAAGTGAATATTTTGCTATCAAAATTTTTATAATTAAGTAATGAAAGTGATTTTAAAATCATACAAAAAGTAACTTAAAGCCTTTTTTATTGTAATTGGAATAAAAGACCGTGCAAATTATTCAAAAATAACAAATAAATAACCTTTAATTTATGAAGAAAAATTATATTTTTGCACCGCATTAATAAAGAATATATGGCCACTTATAATAAAAGAGGATACAAAGGAAAAAATAAAGAGGAAAAGGAACATAATATTGAAACTGGTTCAACTACGGCTGAAGTTTTTAATAAACTTGATGAATCTGCTTCAAGGACCGAAGCTTTTGTTGAAAAGAATCAAAAATACATTTTTGTTATTATTGGTTTGGTTGCCGCAATTGTTCTGGGATATTTAGGGTATTCAGAATTTATTGCAAAACCAAAGCAAGCAAATGCCATGAATGATATGTTTCAAGCACAGAAATATTTTGATCAAGCAGTTAATGGCGTGGAAAAGGACTCATTATTTACATTGTCTTTAAACGGAGGAGAAGGTAAATTTGGAATGTTAGACATTATTGAAGAATATAATGGAACGCCAGCGGCAAATTTAGCTCATTATTATGCTGGAACTGCGTATTTAAGATTGAAAGACTATAAAAATGCTGTTGAACATTTGAATAAATTTTCAAGTGATGATGAAATATTGGCCCCATTGGCTAAAGGAAACATTGGTGACGCGTTTGTTCAATTAAATCAATTAGATGATGCTTTAGATTATTATGACCAAGCGGCTAAAATGCGTGATAATGATTATACTACACCTATGTATCTATATAAGGCAGGAACAATAGCTTTAGATTTAGGTAAAGCAGATAAAGCATTGACTTATTTTGAAACCATAAAGGAAAAATATCCAAATGCTTCAGAAATGGCCATGGTAGAAGTTTTATTAGGTAAAGCAAAAGTATTGGCTAATAAGTATTAATATATGGCTACGGCAAATCATAATTTATCAGACTATGATAAAGCAACAATCCCAAGCGCGAATAAATTTCGGTTTGGGATTGTTGTTTCAGAATGGAATCCGTCAATTACCGAAGGATTATATAAAGGTGCTTATCAAACTTTAATTGAACACGGTGCTTTACCAAACAATATTGTTCGTTGGAATGTGCCAGGAAGCTTTGAACTGGTATATGGATGCAAGAAAATGCAAAAGCAAATGGTGAATGTGGTGATTGCTATTGGCAGCGTGATTCAAGGTGAAACTAAGCATTTTGATTTTGTTTGTGAAGCGGTTTCTCAAGGTATCAAAGATCTTAATGTTCTTGATCCAACACCTGTTATTTTTTGTGTACTAACAGACGATAATCTTCAGCAAGCTATTGATCGTTCTGGCGGAAAGCATGGTAACAAGGGAACTGAAGCAGCCATTGCTGCCATAAAAATGGCTGAATTGCGTAAAAATATGTAATTCATTTTAATCTTAAGGCTTCCTGTTATTTTCAAATATTCACAGTGTTTGTTAACAATTTTTGGCATTTCATTTTACGCTTTTTGTCTATTTTTAAGTATTTTTGAAG
Source organism: Flavobacteriales bacterium (assembly GCA_024643405.1). Classification (GTDB taxonomy): domain Bacteria; phylum Bacteroidota; class Bacteroidia; order Flavobacteriales; family Flavobacteriaceae; genus Yeosuana. The sequence goes on from JAHENA010000003.1 coordinate 51,939, forward strand.
GATATGCAATCAATGGATTTTGTTAAAACCTCGAAAAAATAAATCATTTAATTATAAGCCAAGATTTTCTAAAGACTCAGATTTAAATACCGAGGATTTGGAAACTACTAAAAATGGAGATTTTAGTTCAAAATGGCGGCTTAATCAAGGACTTGGCAATAGAAAAATTAAAAAAGGACTTTCATTACCCATTTTGATTTTAATTTTGGCCTTAATTCTAATTTGCATGTATATGTTAGATATTAAGTTTAATTAACTTAATATATGTTTTTATGGGACTATTCAAATTAAGAAAAAATAAAAAATTCAGTTATACACCTCGTCATTTTGATGATAAAGGAGAAGGGAACCCTTTTGAAATTAAGCATAAGTTTGATGATTTTAGAAAAACCGTTGGTAGCAATAACGGATTAAAAACTAAAATAAATCATGTGCTAGATGATTTGAAAGGTAATCCTGATTTCGCAGCTAATAGAAGAATCATTTTTATAATATGCATCCTTATTTTAGTGTTTCTATTTATCATTGATTTTGATTTGTCAATTTTCTTTTCAAAACGATAAATGGCTGACATAATACAATTATTACCAGATCATGTAGCCAATCAAATTGCAGCTGGAGAAGTTGTTCAGCGCCCTTCTTCCGTAGTTAAGGAATTGCTTGAAAATGCTATTGATGCCGAAGCTACTGTTATCAAACTCATTATTAAAGATGCGGGCAAAACCTTGGTTCAGGTGATTGATGATGGTAAAGGTATGAGTTCTACGGATGCACGATTGAGTTTTGAACGGCATGCAACTTCAAAAATTAGAAATGCTGAAGATTTATTCCATTTGCACACCAAAGGATTTCGAGGAGAGGCCTTGGCAAGTATTGCTGCCATTTCTCATGTGGAACTAAAAACAAAACAACCTCAGGAAGAAGTCGGAACTTCCATCGTTATTGAGGGAAGCGAGATTGTTTCTCAAGAAGTGGTGGTTACACCAAAAGGGACGTCTATTTCTGTTAAAAATTTATTTTTTAATATACCTGCACGGCGAAATTTTTTAAAATCAAATACTGTAGAATTACGTCATGTTATTGATGAATTTCACAGAGTGTCTTTGGCACATCCAAATATTTCATTTGTTTTTTATAATAATGGGAGTGAATCTTTTAATTTGCCAGTTAGTAATCAACGACAACGTATAGTTAATCTGTTTGGAAATAAGACTAATGAAAAATTGGTGCCTGTTGTGGAAGATACAGAGGTTTTGAAAATATCAGGATTTGTAGGAAAACCTGAATTTGCAAAGAAAACAAGAGGTGAACAGTATTTTTTTGTGAATGATCGTTTTATAAAAAGCGCCTATTTAAATCATGCCGTCGCTTCGGCTTTTGATGGGTTGTTAAAAACCGGATGGCATCCAAGCTATTTTTTAAACTTAAATGTAGATCCACAAAGTATTGATATTAATATACATCCTACAAAAACAGAAATTAAGTTTGATGATGAACATACGTTATATGCTTTATTACGTTCTGCCGTAAAACATAGTTTAGGGCAATTTAATATTGCACCTGTTTTAGATTTTGAGCGTGATCCGAATCTTGATACCCCTTATAATTACAATCAAAAGGAAAGTGGTTTACCTGGTATTGAAGTAGACAGGACTTTTAACCCTTTTCATGAAGAAAGAAACGCATCGGTAAAATCTTCATCTTACAGAAAGGAACCGGCAGTTAGTTGGGAAAGCTTATATGTGGGCCTAGAATCAAGAGGGACAAAAACACAACATGATTTTAGTGAAGTCCATTTTGAAAGTGATCATAATTCGGAATCATTATTTGTGGATGATAAAAGTATTGATAGTGGACAAACAACTTATCAGCTTCATAATAAGTACATTGTAAGCACTATTAAATCAGGGATGTTAATTATGGATCAGCATCGGGCTCATCAACGAATTTTATATGAAGATTTATTGGAGAATTTGACTGTAAAGGGAGCTTCAAGCCAACAATTATTATTTCCTTTGCAACTTCATTTTTCAAATCATGAGATTGAAATAATTAAGCAATTAAAAGAGGACCTTGAATATACAGGATTTATATTTTCAAACGTTTCTAATGAAACTATTGAAATTTCAGGCGTACCAATAAGTCTACCTGAAAGTGAAGTTTCAATTATTTTAGAGCAATTGATATGTGATGTTGAAAATGAAGTGCCCGATAGTAATTTTAGTATTACTGATTTATTAGCAAAATCATTGGCTAAAAGTTTGGCAATTAAAAATGGGCAACCTTTAAAAAAAAGTGAACAAGAGCACTTAGTTAATAGGTTGTTTGCATGTAAAGAACCAAATGTGTCTCCTACTAATAGAGCCACTTTTGTGACAATGAGTGTTGATGAATTAGATAAAAAATTTATTTAAATATGATGAGAATATCAGATACAGTAAAGCATTTATTAATTATTAATGTGCTTATGTTTATAGGAACATTGACGATAGGAAATGGAACCTTATTTTATGATTTATTTGCACTTCATTTTCCAAAAAATCCAGCCTTTGAATTCTGGCAAATCATTACTCACATGTTTATGCATGGAGGTGTAACGCATATCTTGTTCAATATGTTCGCACTTTGGATGTTTGGGACACCTGTTGAACAGTATTTAGGCGGAAAGAAGTTCTTATTTATTTATATATCCGCTGGGTTAGGGGCGGTAGCTTTGCAGGTAGCTTATTATTATTTTACTTTTTTACCTTCATATGAAAACCTTATTACTTCTGGAATTACACCAAATGAAATAACTCAAATGCTTTCTAACAATGAAGTTATAAAAGGAGTAACTCAAGCTCAGTTTGCAGATCTTCAAAAGATTTTCCCCATTTTTAATGCAACGATGGTAGGGGCCTCCGGATGTATTATGGGTATTTTAGTGGCTTTTGGGATGATGAATCCAGAAGCTAAGCTGATGATGATATTTCTACCAATTCCTATAAAAGCAAAATATTTTATTCCAGGTATTATTATTTTAGATTTAATTTCTGGTATAACAGGTCAATCATTCTTTAGTCCAAGTAATACAGCTTATATGGCGCATGTGGGAGGTGCATTGACTGGATTTTTTATTATGTGGTACTGGAAAAAGAACCAGTTTAATAAAAATCGTTGGTATTAATGACACTTACACAAGATATAAAATCAAAATTATCACGGCTTCATGTTCTTGAAAAGATTATTGTTGTCAACATTATAGTATTTCTTATAGGCCTATTATTGCAATTACCTCAGCAAACTACCGAGCAATCTAGTTTAATGTGGTTTGAATTACCTAGCGAGTTTTCTGATTTTATTTTAAAACCATGGTCTATTATAACCTATGCATTTGTGCATTATGATTTTATACACATCTTATTTAATATGCTCTGGCTCTATGTTATAGGACAATTATTTCTTAATTTATTTAGTCCAAAACTAGCATTAAACGTCTATTTTTTAGGAGCTATAAGTGGCGGGTTATTGTTTTTGCTTTGCTATAGTTTTTTTCCACAAGTATTTTTGACTGGCAACAGGTTGGTGGGTGCTTCGGCTTCCGTTAGAGCTTTGTTAATTTTCATTTGCGCCTATTTGCCTAATAAAGAAATTCAATTTTTTACTTTTAATTTAAAGCTTTGGTATTTTGGATTGGCCATTGTTATACTTGATGTATTAGGTCTTTTTGGAAATAATGCAGGTGGAAATTTGGCACATATTGGGGGAGCAGCCTTAGGATATTTTTATGCCATTCAATTACGAAATGGTAATGATATTGGAAAAGGGTTTGAACGCTGGATGGATGCGTTTGTAGGATTTTTTAAGTCATCAAAAAAAGCACCATTAAAAACGGTTCATAAAAATAAGTCAAAAGTTGGTGGATATACCAAACAAGATTTTGATGCTTTTAATAACCAAAAGAAAATTGATATCATTTTAGATAAAATAAGTAAAAGTGGTTATGATAGTTTGTCCGCTGAAGAGAAGGAATTTTTATTTAGAGCCGGTAAATAAATTATATGAAGAAGCTACATCTGTTCGATAAGATTGTATTTGTTTTTAATACAATAATTGCTACCGTGCTTCTTTTGTCTTTAATTTTACCTTTCTTACCGCCAAAAACATTTTCTTTTCTTTCTGTTTTAAGTTTAGGAGTTCCTTTCCTTATTCTCCTCAATGTATTGTTTTTATTATATTGGTTAATTAAAATAAAAAGGCAAGTGTTGTTGTCTTTTTTGGTGCTCTTTATTGGATATGTCTTTCATGGTTCTTTATATAAGTTTTCCTCTTCAAGTGATATTAATATTGATAATCCTATTAAAGTGATGAACTTTAATGTGAGATTATTTAATTTATATGATTGGATTAAAGAAAAAGATGTTGATTTCAAGATTGTTAGCTTTGTTAAAAGTGAAAATCCTGATATAGTATGTATTCAGGAATATCATCCAAATTCTAGAATTGATTTTTCCTTTTTCAAGTATCGATATGATAAACTCTCCGGCAAATCAACAAAACATGGTCAGGTTATTTTATCACACTATCCCATCATAAATTCAGGATCTGTTGAATTTCCTAATACGGCTAACAATGCTATTTATGCAGATGTGGTAAAAAATAAAGATACTTTCAGAATTTATAATATTCATTTGGAATCTTTGAAGATTGATACTGACGTTGAGAAACTTAAAGAAGAAGGCTCCGAACGTCTATTAAAGCTGGCCGGAACCACCTTTAAAAGACAACAATTTCAGTCTGAATTATTCTTGCTTCATAAAAAACAATGTCCGTATAAAATGATTATTTGTGGCGACTTTAATAATACGGCCTATTCTTATGTGTATAGAAAAATTAAAGGTGATTTAAATGACACTTTTAAGGAGGCTGGTGCTGGCTTTGGAAGAACCTATGATTTTAAATTTTTCCCGGTAAGAATTGATTTTATTTTTGCAGATGATTCCTTTGTTGTAAATAAATTTAAAACCTATGACAATCATTTATCTGATCATTATCCTATCATGACTTCACTTAGTTTGGAGTAATAGAAATTGTTTTCACATTAAAGAACAATCAATAGTATCAGCTAGTATATGAATTACTAATCCCAATCCAATTAGCCTCGTTTTTTTAGGAATTAAAAGCAAAATGTAAAAAGTGATAGCTATATATGTATGAAGTGGATGGAAATTAATACTGCATCTATTGGGATCAAATACGGGATTTGCCAGAAGATGATCTAAATCTATCCATAATCCAGAAAGCATTATTAAAAATGCCTGCATCCAAATTTTTTTAAAAGCCAGTAAAGCAACGAATAAGGGGATTAATAAATGGCAACTGTAATGGAGTATTGTTTGAAGCATTAAATATGAGAAATCGTTTGTGATTCTAAATAGCTAAGGGCATTAGGACCTTCATTGAATAACAAATCTAATATACTCAAGTTATTTATAAAGCCATGCTTATCATCAAAAACTTGCGCGTAAGGCTCAAATTGAGGTTCTTCAATTTTAGCATTAACTAAATATCTAAAGTCAATTGTATTGTGAACTATTTTTTGATAATCATTTGTCTTTGAGTAATTTATGTCAATCTGTAAACAATCACAAATGGCTACAAAACATTTTAAATTAAAATCTAAAAGATAGTTTGTTTTGACGTTGAATAAATAGACGAGCTCATCTTTATAATACTCAAAAAATGGCGAGGTGCTGTAGGCTGAAAGTAGTGATTTCCAATGATGATTCTGCCAACTGGTCTCCTGTGAAATTTTTACATCTTTATATTTCTGTCTATTTTTTTGGCTATGAATCACAGGAATATTTAATAACAATTTTCCATTAGCAGCATAAATGTACGTTCTGTTTCGGTAGGTTTGTTTTAAGAAATTATCTTCATACTCAAAAGTTAACTTTTCAGTATTCACAATTGCTGCAAAATGAGCAACATTAGGAAAGTATGTTGGATGTATTAAAATATTCATTTATTAATCTTCTTACTTTCTTACTAAAGAGTCATTTACTGATTAAGCATTTTCCTTTTTATATTTTCTCCATTTGTTAAAGCCAGTCCATCCTGCAATGACAATTAAAAAAGGAATTAAATACGAAACAGGTTGTCCGCTGCCACCAACGGTTGTAAATAAGCGCTCCCATCTAATTTTATCAAATCCTTTGCCGTTGGTGTTCCAACTCATCCAAACAAAAACTGGTTTACCAACAACATGATTAAACGGCACAAAACCCCAGGCGCGTGCATCTTGGGAATTATGGCGGTTATCACCCATCATCCAGTAATAATCTTGTTTAAAAGTATAGGTGGTTGCAACTTCACCATTAATTAATATTTGATTTCCTTGCACCTCTAAAGTGTTGCCTTCATAAGCGGTTAAGACGCGTTTATAAAGCGGTAATACATTTAAATTAATATCAATAGTTTTTCCCGCTTGTGGAATATAAAGAGGACCAAAGAAGTCATTATTCCAATTATAATCTGGATTATGTGGGAAAATATTCGGATCTCTTTTTCCTTTTTCTTCCTTTAAGGGTGTAATAGTTTTTATGTTTGGGTGATTTTTGAACTTACTCAAATCCTCGTCAGTTATGGCTGGAAAATAACTTACCGATCTATCTTGATTGTACTGCGGAAAATCGGTAATATTATATCGGCTAGCCAACTGATAATTATTAAATGGCCCGTTCCTGGTCTCAATCATATAGGAGAACTGAAGCTTAGCTCTTTCCGGTAAAACATTTTGTTTTCCATTAATATATACGTAGCCATTTCTCACTTCTAAAGAATCTCCCGGAAGTCCGACACAACGCTTTACATAATTGGTTTTTTTGTCTATGGGCTTATAGTAAAATTTATCGGTATGCCTCATATCCAGCATGGTGTCAACAGGCCAGTTGAAAACAACGATGTCATTATGTTTAATTTTTTGAAAACCAGGAATCCTCATATAAGGTAATTCATATTTAGAGACATATGATTTTATTTTTAAACCTGGAATGGTGTCATGAACCATAGGAGCAGCAATGGTTGTCATTGGAATTCTTGCCCCATAATGAAATTTACTTACAAATAAGAAATCGCCCACCAATAATGTTTTTTCTAATGAAGATGTTGGAATGGTAAAGGGCTGTATAAAATAGGTATGAACAATAGTAGCGGCTACAATAGCAAATAAAATTGAACTTATCCAATCCCCTAAACCTGTCCTTGGATGTAAGCTTCTGTCTTCTACATATTTTAAATCTGCCACATAATTAAGGTAGAAATTATAAAAACCTAAGGTTCCAACTGCTAAAATTGTATCAATATTTGAATTTTTACCAAAGCTTCTTGCTGTTTCAACCCAAACAACTGCAAACATAATGAGGTTTACAATAGGAAGGAATAATAGAAGGGTCCACCACCATGGTCTATTAATGATTTTCATTAAAATAACAGCATTATAAACAGGAATAAAAGCTTCCCAGGCTCGTCTACCGGCTTTTGTATATAATTTCCAGGTTCCAAAACCATGGATTCCTTGAATTATCAAGAAAAATATAAACCATTGCATTAGTGTCATAATTATAATTTTTTATTGTTAGAGGTGTATCACCTTTAAATGTTACTTAAAATAAAAATCTTAACCAATATTTAACACATCATTCATTGTAAAGACACCTGTTTTACCCACAATCCATTCCGCAGCAATAACGGCTCCAAGAGCAAATCCTTGCCTGTTATGAGCGACATGTTCAATAGTTATTGTATCTACTTCGCTTTGATAAGTGATGGTATGGGTACCAGGAACGTCTTCAATTCGTTTAGCAGTAATATTGATTGTGTTTTCATTGCTCTCTTCAAGTTTCCATTGTTTGTAATTTGAATGTTCAGCAATAATGTCATTTGCCAATGAAATGGCTGTGCCGCTAGGAGCATCTAATTTCTGCGTATGATGAATCTCCTCCAAACTTACTTTATATTGTTTAAGGTTTGTCATCATGCGTGCTAAAGTTTTATTTAGCTCAAAAAAAATATTCACACCCAAACTAAAATTTGAAGCATAAATAAAAGCGCCTTTTTTTTCTTTGCAAAGAGCAACGGCATTGTTATAATCTTCTAGCCATCCGGTGGTTCCTGAAATAACGGGTACCTGGTTATTTATACAGTTTGATATATTATTAAATGCTACTGTAGGAATACTGAAATCTATCGCAATGTCAGCCTTGGTAATGTCATAAACATGGTCATCTTTATCAACCTTAAGTACAATTTGGTGCCCGCGTTGTATTGCTATTTGTTCAATGGTTTTACCCATTTTTCCGTAACCAAGTAATGCAATTTTCATTATTTAAAATTTAAAATTTAGAGTTAATCCAACATCACTTTTAGCATCAAGTTCATTCACTTTAAAATGAGGTACTAAAGTTAAATTATCATTTACATTATATTGAAGAAGATGTGCATCCACATTAGCATCAATAATGTTTAGGGCATATAAACCAATAGTTACTAATAGAGATATTTCTTTATTTTTTCTATAAAATTTTTGGGCACGTTGTAATCCATCTAAAGTGACTCTGTTAAAAAATTCATCATCTTCAAAACCAGCAAGTCTTCTTTTATAGGCGTCCCTGTATCTGTTATATTCTTTATTATTGGAAACATAAAAATAAACACCAGTGCCTAATGCAGCATAAACAATAGGTATTTTCCAATATTTCTTATTATATGCTTGACCTAAACCAGGTAATACCGCTGAATAAAAGGCAGCTTTTGCAGGAGATAATGGGTTAATTGGGTCAGAAATTTCAGTTATTTTTTCAGTAGTTAATGTACTGCTTGGTGTTTCTTTTTCATCGTCTTGACCATAAATGGAAACACAGCAGAGAAAACAAAATACATTAACTATGAAAAATTTATTTAGCACCTTCCACTAATTTTTTGAGACGATTAAAATCTTCTTCGGAATGAAATGGAATAGAAATTTTTCCTTTGCCATTATTAGAAACTTTAACCTCTATTTTATGTCCAAAGTATTCAGAAAATTCTTTTATCCCCTCTTGAATGTAATTGGGTACTTTTGAAGTAGTTTCACTTTTTGTGGTAATCTTAACTTTTTCAGAATTATTAATGTTTCTAACCAATTCTTCTGTTTCTCTCACGGAAAGTTTATTCGATAGAATATTTTCATAAATATCAAGTTGCACAGATTGGTCTTCAATAGTAATTATAGCTCGGCCATGCCCCATAGAAATAAATCCATCGCGCATGCCTGTTTGAATAATGGGATCTAACTTTAAAAGACGCAAATAGTTTGATATTGTTGAGCGTTTTTTGCCTACCCGTTCACTCATTTGTTCTTGAGTAAGCTTGATTTCTTCAATTAAACGCTCATATGATAATGCAATTTCAATAGGATCTAAATCTTGGCGTTGTATGTTTTCAACCAAGGCCATTTCTAAAGATTCTTGGTCGTTTGCAATTCTGATATAAGAAGGAATGGTTTCTAAACCAATAAGTTTTGAGGCTCGGTAACGTCTCTCACCAGATACCAACTGATATTTATTAAATCCTGATTTTCTAACCGTAATTGGTTGAATAACACCAAGTTCTTTGATAGAGGAAGCTAATTCTCTTAACGTTTCTTCATTGAAATTAGTTCTGGGTTGAAAAGGGTTAACCTCAATAGAATCAATATCTAACTCCACTATATTACCAATTACCTTGTCAGCATTCTTATCTTGTACGGATTGAATGTCATTACTAGGATCTTTTAAAAGTGCTGATAAGCCTCTACCTAAAGCCTGTTTCTTAATTGCTTTAGCCATATCTTAAGAGTTTTTATTGATAATTTCTTTCGCCAAACTTAAGTAATTTGTAGCACCTTTACTACTGGCATCATATTTAATTATGTTTTCACCATAGCTTGGAGCTTCACTTAAGCGCACGTTTCGTTGTATAATGGTTTGAAAAACCATGTTGTTGAAATGTTTTTGAACTTCTTCAACTACTTGATTTGATAATCGTAATCTGGAGTCATACATGGTTAACAATAAACCTTCAATATCTAACTCAGGATTATGAATTTTTTGTACACTTTTTATGGTATTTAAAAGTTTTCCTAAACCTTCTAAGGCAAAATACTCACATTGTATTGGAATAATAACGGCGTCCGCAGCTGTTAAAGCATTTAATGTAAGCAGTCCTAAAGAAGGTGCACAGTCTATAATAATAAAATCATAGTCGTTCTTAATGTCAGCTAATGCTTTTTTTAGCATATATTCTCTTTCATCTTTATCAACTAGTTCAATTTCTATAGCGACTAGGTCTATATGTGAAGGAATAATATCTAAGTTCGGAGTATCAGTACTTATAATAGCTTCTTTTGCTGTATTTGAATGTTCTAGAAGCTGATAAGTTCCTAATTCAACGGTGTCAACATTTATTCCTAATCCAGAAGTTGCATTTGCCTGAGGGTCAGCATCTATTAATAAAACTTTTTTTTCAAGAACGCCTAATGAGGCAGCTAAATTGATTGATGTTGTTGTTTTTCCTACACCACCTTTTTGGTTGGCAATTGCAATGATTTTACCCATTAATGATTTGGTTTTATGATTGGTAAAAATACAATTATTTATGAGGAATAAAAATCCAACTTGTTAACATTAAAGTTGTTTTTTCATCTTTTAAAAACAGCGTTATTTAAAGTTTAAATTTTATAATCTAGAGCTAGGCATGTATGAGATTTCTATATTTAACAATAATTTAAGATTGTATTTTTTATATTTAAACAAATATTAAAAATATCACATGAAAAAATTCAACTTCATTTTAAAAATTTACTTAGCGTTATCCTTAATCTGTGCATGGTCATTTTCAGTGTCTGCACAAATCAACAAAACTGCGAATGTTGAAGGGATTAATGAATACCTGTTAGATAATGGTTTAAAAGTATTATTGTTTCAAGATAATTCGGCACAAACCATAACAGTAAATATAACCTATCAAGTCGGTTCAAGGAATGAAGGATATGGAGAGAAAGGAATGGCTCATTTATTAGAGCATATGGTGTTTAAAGGCACACCTAATCATCCAAATATCCCTGAAGAATTATCTTCACATGGTGCCAGACCAAATGGAACAACGTGGTATGACCGCACTAATTATTTTGAAACTTTTAATGCCACTGATGAAAATTTAGATTGGGCTCTAGATTTAGAGGCTGATAGAATGGTGAATTCATACATCGCCAAAAAGGACTTAGAGTCTGAATTTACAGTTGTTAGAAATGAATTTGAAAGTGGTGAAAACTCACCTTCAGGTGTTTTAATGGATAAAGTTATAAATGCTGCTTTTCTATGGCATAATTATGGAAATTCAACTATTGGAAACCGTTCAGATATTGAGCGAGTCCCAATTGATAATTTAAAAGCCTTTTACAAAAAATACTATCGCCCAGATAACGCAGTTTTAATGGTTACGGGTAAGTTTGAACCAGAAAAAACATTGGGGCTTATTCAAAATAAGTTTGGTAGTATTAAAAATCCAGAAACACAGTTAAGAGATATTCCTACCATAGAGCCAGCTCAAGATGGTGAAAAACGGGTGACCTTAAGTAGGGTTGGAGATTTACAAATAGTATCTGTACTGTATCATACACCGGCCGGATCTCATGAAGATTATGCAGCACTTCAAGTGGCAGAACAAATTCTTACTGATGAACCATCAGGCAGACTCTATAAAGCTTTGGTTAATGAGAAAAAAGCTTCCTCAATCTGGTCTTTTTCACCTTTTACTAAAGAACCTTCATTTATGTATATGAATGTTGATGTGCCTTCTGAAAAGTCATTGACTGATGCTGAATCAACCCTTTTAAACGTTCTGGATAATTTGTCAAAAAACCCTGTAACTGAAGATGAGTTAAATCGTGCAAAATCTAAACTTTTAAAACGATACGATCAGATTTCAAGAAATTCAGCTTATTTGGGAACCTATATGAGTGAATTTATTGGCGCTGGAGATTGGAGATTATCTTTTATTCAACGTGATAGAGTAGAGAAAATGACGGTAGATAAAGTAAATGCTGCCATTCAAAGATATTTAATCAATACCAACAGAACTGTGGGGGAATTTATTCCTTCAAAAGCACCTATTCGAGTTGAGATTGAACATACTGCTGGATTGACTGAGCTAGTTACAAGTTACAAGGGAAAAGAAGGTTTTGGAGTTGGAGAAGTTTTTGATGTTGCTTATGACAATATTCAGAAACGATTAGATACTGGTGTCCTTCAAAATAAACCAATTGAATATGGTTTTATTAAAAAAGATAATCGTGGCGAAACAGTAAGTTTGTCTTTTGCCATTAGAAATGGGACATTGGAGAATCTTATGAACAACGGAATGGTAGCAAGTTACACTGCTAGAATGCTGAATAAAGGAACCAAAACTAAGTCTCGACAGGATATTGAAGATAAATTAAGTGCTATAAAATCGTCGGTTTATTTTAGTGGATCTGATGGAAGGTTAACTGCTAATATTACGAGTACCAAAGAGAATTTAAAAGAAGCTTTGATATTAATGACTGACATGATTAAGAACCCAGTTTTTGATTCGGAAGAATTAGATAAATTAAAAACCCAAAGTTTAGCAGGAATTGAAGAAAGTAAATCAGAACCTCAGTCTTTGGCTTCTAGACAAATTGGATTAATCAATCAGAAATATGAAAAAGGACATCCCTTATATAATATGACTATTGACGAAGAAATTGAAGCAATTAAAGATGTTTCAGTTGATGCTTTAAAGGATTACCATAAGAATTTTTATGGCATTTCAAATAGTGCAACATTAACAGCTATTGGAAATATAGAGGAGCATGAGTTAAAGAATTATTTTGAAAAGGAATTTGGTGATTTTAAATCTGATTTAGCATTCTCTCCAATTCAAAATAAGTTTACTGGAAATGTTCCTGCTAATCAAAAAATATTGACACCAGATAAAAAGAATGCATTTACTTTAGGAACTTTATCCTTTGAATGCAGTCAAGAAGATGATGATTATGCTGCTTTACAAATAGCGGGAGAAATTTTTGGTGGTGGATTTTTAAATTCTAGAATTGCGTCCCGATTGCGCCAAAAAGATGGAGTAAGTTATGGCGCAGGAGGCGCTGTAAGAGTAGATAACGAAAAAGCTGACAAAAATTCTATGGCTTTTATTTATGCTATTTACGCTCCAGAAAATGCGGCTAAAGTTCAATTAGGTTTTAAAGAAGAAATAGCCCGTTTTATTGATGGTGGTATTACAGAAGAAGAACTTAAAAGTGCTGTAAATGGATGGGTTCAAGAGCAAAATGTATCAAGAGCTAAAGATAATGAGTTGCTTAGATTAATTAGTAACAATATCTATTATGAAAGAGACATGATGTTTCAGAAGAAAATTGAAGATAAAGTTAGTAGTCTAAAGGTTGAGGATGTCAATAAAGCCATTAAAAAATACTTCAAATCATATGAAAATTGGACCGTAGTAAATGCTGGAGACTTTGAAAATTTTGAAATTAAAAATAGTGATAAAAAAGTAGATTGATTAAAGTACACCTAAACTCGATAAAAAAGCCAGTTTGATGCATCAAACTGGCTTTTTTAGTTTTTAATTAATCTATCAAGATTTCTAGTATTTTAATGGCTGCATCACTAATTTTAGTTCCAGGGCCAAAAACAGCCACCGCTCCGGCATCAAATAAAAATTGGTAGTCTTGCTTTGGAATGACACCACCAACTATGACCATGATATCATCTCTGCCGTATTTTTTAAGTTCATTAATAACTTGTGGCACCAGCGTTTTATGGCCTGCAGCCAATGAAGAAACCCCTAAAATATGGACATCATTTTCTACAGCTTGTTTGGCAGCTTCTTGCGGCGTTTGGAATAACGGCCCAATATCAACATCAAAACCAACATCAGCATAACCTGTCGCGACTACTTTCGCACCACGGTCATGACCATCTTGTCCCATCTTAGCAATCATAATACGAGGTCTTCTGCCTTCTTGTTCTGCAAAAACATCAGCAAGTGTTCTCGCTTTTTGAAAGGATGCATCGTCTTTTATTTCTTTACTATACACACCACTAAATGATTTAATTTGTGCTTTATACCTACCAAAAACAACTTCAAGGGCATCACTAATTTCGCCAAGGGTTGCCCTTTCTCTGGCTGCTACAATAGCTAAAGCTAATAAATTTTCGTTTCCTAAACGAGCCGCTTCGGTTAATTTTGCTAATGCAACATTTACTTTGTTAGTATTACGTATAGTCTTAATATTTTTAAGTCGCTCTATTTGTTGTGTTCTAACCGTTTGATTGTCTACTTCAAGGGTTTGTATGGGGTCTTCCTCTTCGAGTCTGTATTTGTTGACACCTACAATAATGTCTTGACTAGAATCTATTCTGGCTTGTTTTCTGGCAGCAGCTTCTTCAATGCGCATTTTAGGAATGCCCGCTTCGATGGCTTTTGTCATGCCCCCTAATTCTTCTACTTCTTCAAATAAGGACCAGGCTTTTTGAGCAATTTCATGCGTTAAGGTTTCTAAATAATAACTCCCAGCCCAAGGGTCAGCAGTTTTAGTAATTTTAGTTTCTTCTTGTAAATATATTTGAGTATTTCTTGCTATTCGTGCAGAAAAATCAGTTGGTAAAGCAATCGCTTCATCTAAGGCATTAGTATGTAAACTTTGAGTGCCACCAAAAGCAGCCGCAGCGGCTTCAATACAAGTTCTTGAAACGTTATTAAACGGATCTTGTTCTGTTAAACTCCAGCCGCTGGTTTGACAATGGGTTCTAAGAATCAGAGATTTTTCATTTTTAGGATTAAATTGTTTCACAATTTTTGCCCAAAGCATGCGCGCTGCACGCATTTTGGCAATTTCCATGAAATGATTCATACCGATGGCCCAAAAGAAGGATAAGCGCGGTGCAAAAGTGTCAATATCCATCCCTGCATCAAGGCCTTTTCTAATATATTCTAAACCATCAGCAAGTGTATATGCTAATTCGATGTCACAAGTGGCACCAGCTTCTTGCATATGGTAACCAGAAATACTGATGCTATTAAATTTTGGCATGTTTTTACTGGTATATTCAAAAATATCTGAAATAATTTTCATTGAAGGAGTTGGTGGATATATGTACGTGTTGCGAACCATAAATTCCTTTAGAATATCATTTTGAATAGTACCTGATAAATCTTTTTGATTGACCCCTTGTTCCTCTGCTGCCACAATATAAAATGCCATAATTGGTAAAACGGCACCATTCATAGTCATAGAGACAGACATTTTATCTAGTGGAATTTGATCAAATAGAATTTTCATATCTTCAAGAGAATCAATAGCGACACCTGCTTTTCCAACATCACCAACAACGCGTTCATGATCACTATCATATCCTCTATGGGTTGCCAAATCAAAGGCTACAGATAATCCTTTCTGCCCAGCAGCTAAATTTCTTCTGTAAAATGCATTACTATCTTCAGCAGTTGAAAATCCGGCGTATTGACGAATTGTCCAAGGTCTTTGAACATACATAGTGGCATAAGGGCCACGAAGAAATGGTGGAATTCCAGCTCCAAAATTTAAATGCTCAATGGGTTTTAGATCTTCAGGAGAATATGTGGACTTTAAATTTATAGTTTCGGCTGTTAAAAAAGTGTTTTGTGTTAAATGCTTTTGGTTTTCAGCTTGACGGTTTAAAGTAATATGTTGAAGATTTTTTCTTGACATTTTTTAAAGCACTTGGTTAGTGGGTTATATTAAAATCTACTTTTTGTTTTTCTTTTTCAACTGATGAAAAATCGACATCAAAAAGTTTGGCATAAAACAAATCAAACGCGACATATGAGGCTAAATATTTATCGCTTAAAGTCGAACTGTAATTAGTAGACAATGGTGCGCCAAATAATTTAGGATTCATACTGTTTGTTGAAAGTAGAGCGTTTAGGGTCGTTTTTAAATCGGGATTAGTTATATTTTGGGCTATACAATCCATATATCCACTATTATAATTTAAATGACTGACTGTGTTATTAATATCCCACAGTTCTGAATCATTTTTTAAAGCTTCAAATACTTTTAAGGTATGTTCCGAAACCATGTTTTTAAAATTAACTCTACTGTAAAGTGATAATCTGATAAACTGAGAATAGGCCAATAATAAACTTTTTTTGTCTTTACCATAAAAGTTTAAGATGTCATTTTCAAAACTATAAAGAGCTTCATTATATAATTTTGAGTTCAGATTTGCACATTCTAAAGCAACTGGTTTATCTGCATATTCATATTCTGTAAACGCGTTTTCTTTTTTGCAGCTGGTTGCAAAACACAGAAAAAATAAAGTCATAAGAAAAATTTTTGTTGTCATTTTAATCTTCTTTTTTTAATCGTTCTTGCTCTAGTTTTTCGGCTAATCTTTTTTGAATGATTGGTTCGAATAAGGTTTTTCTTTGATTTGTTTTTATAAAAGGATAGAGTTCTAGTTCTTGCTTCATTTTATCCTTAGGATTTGGGTGTTTATTGCTTCCTAATAATATTTCTTTTCCGTCATCAAACTGTCGTTGTTCTTTCGCTGCATTCTCTTTTATTTTTCGTTGGATAGTGCCGTCTTTAAGTTGGTTAAGAAAACCACCATTTTCTTCAATATTTTTAAAAAGTTCTAAAGATTTTTCCGTTATTTGATTTGTCAAACTTTCTATATAATAAGCCCCGTCAGATGGGTTATTTACTTTGTCAAAATAACTTTCATGTTTTAAAATTAATAACTGATTACGGGCTATTCGCTCCCCAAATTCATTGTCTTTATGATAAACGGCATCATATGCTAAATTACAAACAGTATCGGCGCCACCTAATATAGCGCTCATACATTCGGTAGTAGTTCTTAGCATATTTGTATTGTAGTCATACAGTGTTTTATTACGCTTGGTAGGAGTAACTATAATATGACATTGCGTGTTAAAACCATATTCTAAAGCCAATGTATTCCACAAAATTCTTAATGCCTTCAGTTTTGCAATCTCAAAAAAATAATTAGTACCAACGGATACTTTGAAAAGTATTTTTATGGATAGTTTCTTATCTTTCTCCATAGTAGAATCAAAATGATTCAAGTACTCATTGGCTTGTGACAACCCATAAGCCAATTGTTGTACCATATTCGCCCCTGCATTTTGAAATATAGACAGATCAATACTTAATGTGTTAATTTGATTTACTAATATTTCAAATTTCTGATGATCTTCTTGTAAGGAACTAAACCAATTTCCGTTTTTCACTAGATTTCCAATAATGTCCACTTTAAAAAATATGTTTTCTTTATGTATAAGGTCTGGAAACTGAAGGAGGTATTTATCTGAAAGGAATTGTAATTCAAAGTAAAGAAAGATTGATGTGGTATCAATATTTTTAATAAGAAGTGTCAGGGAAACAGTCTCATTAGGTATGATAAATTTGATGCTTTCAGCGCCTCTTTCAATAGCATTTATGGCCTTTCTATTTGATTTTAAGATATCGGCAACAAAGATGGACTGACAAATATGCCATTGCGTGGCTTTAGTGTTTGAAATGGCTGGAAAATCTTTAAACTCATCAGCATGATAAAATGGTTTAACGTGAATATCTTCATTGGTTTTCCATATAAGATTGTCATTATAGTCAGCCCCATTTAAGTCAAATTGTATTTTTTGTTTCCACTGTTTGGATGTCACAGCTTCAAATTCACTAAATAATAATTTACTCATTATCTTTTGTTTTTAAACTGTCTTCATATTCAATGATAAATATTTCTTCGCTGTCACGTTTCATATAATATTCTTCACGCGCAAATTTTTCAAGCCCTTCTTCTGTGCTTAGTTTTTTTATCGCTTTTTTGTCTTTTTCAATTTCTTTTTGATAATACTCCTTTTCGGTTTCCAAAGCATCAATATCTGAATTTAATTCATGATGAATGAGATAGGAATTGGCATCAAAAAAAAGCATCCAAACTATAAAAACAAACAAAATAAGGATAAACACATTTTTGAACGGTTTTAAAAATCTGGATTTATATTTAAAAATCTGCATTTAAAGTTTTTGTGTTATAATAGATCTTACAATATCAATAGCCACGGTATTATGCTTATTATTGGGTATTATCATATCTGCGTATTCTTTCATAGGTTCAATAAATTGCTCATGCATTGGTTTAAGCGTCGTTTGATAACGCGACAGAACTTCGTCAAGATCTCTTCCGCGTTCTGAAATATCACGTTTTAACCTTCTAATTAAGCGTTCATCAGTATCCGCATGCACAAATAATTTAATATCAAACATTTCCCTTAATTCAGGATTTGTAAAAATTAAAATACCTTCAACTATCATTACTTTTCTTGGATGTGTTAATATGGTATCTCCAGTTCTATTATGCTTAACGAATGAATATACAGGTTGGTTTACAGGCGTATTTGTTTTTAATGATTTTAAATGCTCAACCAAAAGTTCAAAGTCAATGGACCGGGGATGATCAAAGTTAATTTTTATCCGTTCGTCATAATTTAAATGTGATGTGTCTTTGTAATAGGAATCTTGAGAGATTACCCCAACTTCACCGTCTGGAAGTTCATTTATTATTTTATTGACTACGGTTGTTTTTCCGCATCCAGTACCACCGGCAATTCCTATAATGAGCATAAAAACATTTTTATCTACTTTACAAAGTTAGTTAATTGGAAAGTTAATTAAATCGTTTAAAACTTATTTTTTAAGATTTAAAACGTTCAATATGATCAAAAATATGATTAAATATTTAATAATAAGTAAAGTGATTTTTGTTAAAAAATAACTGAAATATGTAGGATTCAATGATATAAAAAAATTATATTTGCAATCTGTTTAAAAAAGCGTATTTCCGTTGTAAAATGAACGTTTTTTTAATCGGGGTGTAGCGTAGCCCGGTTATCGCGCCTGCTTTGGGAGCAGGAGGTCGCAGGTTCGAATCCTGCCACCCCGACTTAATAACTTTTAGGTGAAGTAAAACACTGTTAATTTTATAATTAACGGTGTTTTTTTTTGACCAAATGCCATAAATTACTTAATAAAATCAATAAGGTAGGCTTTAGATATATTTGTGAATTAATTAATTTGGCTTATGATTAAAAAACTCTATATTCGAAAAGACTTTAAGGTCTAATTTATTTTCATTTCCATAGAGATAAACTTGATGAATACTTCAAAACACAGACTAGGTTTATTATTAGGGCCATTATTGTTTATCTTGATTATACTTTTCTACCATCCTAATGGTTTAAGTCATGCTGCCAATGCTGTTTTGGCATCAGCCATTTGGATTGCTGTTTGGTGGATTACTGAAGCTGTTCCAATTGCAGTTACGGCATTATTACCTATTGTACTTTTTCCCTTATCTGGTGGTATGGATTTAAATGAAACAACTGCTTCATATGGACATAAATATGTGTTTCTTTATATTGGGGGCTTTATATTAGCTCTTGCCATTGAGAAATGGAAATTGCATAAGCGGATAGCTTTAACAATCATTAAAATTGTTGGAACAAATGTTACTAATATCATATTAGGGTTTATGATTGCCACAGCATTTTTGTCTATGTGGATATCGAATACAGCAACAGCAGTTATGATATTGCCAGTGGGAATGGCGATTGTAACACATTTAAAAGATAATCCTAAAACTATTGAAAATGAGAATTTAATTTTTGGCAAGGCCTTAATGCTTTCAATTGCTTATAGTGCATCCATAGGAGGTATGGCAACCCTCATAGGAACACCACCTAATTTAGTATTAGCGGGAGTAGTAAAACAAACCTATAATATTGAAATTTCATTTTCTAAATGGTTTTTGTTTGGATTCCCAATCGCTGTTATTCTTTTGCTAATGTGTTGGATTTATTTAACTCGTTTTGCTTTCAAGTTTGAACAGAAGGAATTTCCTGGTGGAAGCCAAGAAATTAAAAAGCAATTAAAAGATTTAGGAAAAATCTCCTATGAAGAGAAAACAGTCTTTATAGTTTTTCTATTAACCGCTTTTGCTTGGATTACAAGATCCTTTCTTATAAAAAGTTTGATTCCAGGGATTGACGATACCATAATTGCCGTTTTCTTTGCGGTATTCTTATTCATACTTCCTTCTAAGAAAAAAGGGGTGAAAATTATGACATGGGAAGATACCATTAAATTACCTTGGGGAATTGTACTTTTATTTGGAGGTGGCATGGCCTTAGCTCTTGGTTTTGAATCTAGTGGTTTGGCAGTCTGGATTGGTGGACAAATGACTTCCTTAGGATCTTTACCTCTTATTTTATTATTATTAATTTTAATCGGATCGGTTAATTTTTTAACAGAAATAACTTCAAATTTGGCCACAACAGCGATGTTATTACCTGTACTGGTATCGTTAGCAAGCGCTTTAGGCGTACATCCCTATTTATTACTCGTTGGAGCTACATTAGCGGCATCTTGTGCATTTATGTTGCCAGTAGCTACACCACCCAATGCCGTAGTTTTTGGTTCTGGATATCTTAAAATTGAGGATATGGCTAAAAAAGGGTTCTGGATGAATATTATCTCTATTATTCTTTTAACCTTAATTGTATATTTTATCCTTCCAATAATTTGGGACTTAGAAACCGGTTTTTAAAATTTCTGTATTAGATATTTTACACGCAATTTTTTAACCTGCATCACTATTAAAATAATAACAGGTCATATAACGAGGTTGTTTTTGCTTATAATGTTTATGACTATTCTGATATTACGTTAAAGGCACCTTTGGTAATAAACTCAGAATTAGGATCAAAGTCCTTAGCATTTAATATTTGAATAAACCCATTGGAAGATTTACCAATTTGAATAGTCACTTTTTTAAAAGACGTAACATCTTGTTTTAATATAGCATAATTAGTATTCTCAAAATTTATGACGGCTTCAGTTGGTAGGGCATCAAATACATCACTTGAGGTTATTATGTCTGCTTCTAAATACATGCCTGGAGCAAATAATTTAGCATCATCAGAGTTTTCTAAATCGCCATGAATGTCTATGGTTCTTTCTGTTGGGTTAATAGCTCTATTTATTAAATGAACACGTCCATTATAGACTTGGCTGGAGTTATTTTGAAGATGTATTTTAATGGGTTGTTCAACTTTAACAAATGGAAGATCATTCTCAAAAATCTTTAATTCTAGATGCAAGTGTTCTGTATTAGTTACGGTTATTGCTATATCTGATGGGTTTAAAAACATACCTTTTGAAACTTCAATAGAAGTTGCAATACCAGAGATAGGTGAAGTGACACTAATGATAGAGCTAATAGTTTCACCTGTTAAAACAGTTGAGTTAATATTCATCAAACTTAATTTCTTTTGTAATGATTGATATTGCGCTAAAGTGACTTTATAGTCTGATTCAGATTTTAAATAATTTTTTTGCGACGTTACGTTATCAGCTACTAAGGTTTTTTGTCTTTCATAGTCAGATTTCAAATAATTTAATTTGCTTTTGGCTTCTAAAAAATCTTGTTGAATTTGGATATATTCAGGGTTTTCAAGTGTAAATAAGATTTGTCCTTTTTTTACACTATCTCCGGGTAAGAGTGAAATAGTCTTAACATATCCTGCAAAATATGCACTTATAGAGGCTTTGTTTTCTGGCGGAACATCAAACATCCCATTTGCTTTTACTGACGTTGTGAATTCTTGTTTTGTTATTTTACCCAGTACCATATCTGATGAAACAAATTGAGCATCTGTAATAGTTATTATATCTTTTTCGGAAGATTCTGAACTTTCAATGGTTATAACATCTTCTTTGTTTTTGGAATTACAAGAAACAAGACTAATCAACACCATGATGAGTAATCCTTTTATTGTTATTATATTTTTAAAGTTGTTGAACATGGTTATCATGATTAATAAGTTAAATAGTTTAATTCTAAAATGGTTGCGTTATAATCAAAGAGATTTTGTAAATAATTTATCTCAATTTTTGTGGCACTCTCTAATAGTTGTACATATTGAAGAAAATCAACTTCGCCATTTTGGAAGGCTTTTGAGGCATTCAGGCTTAGTTGTTTTGATAAATTTTGGCCAGTCTTAATATAATAATTAACAGCTTCTTCATATTTTTTTAAATCTGATTGTAAACTTTTATATTTTGCATTGAGCTGAATTTTATAATTTTCATATTCATTATCAATAATCATGGTCTGTGTTTTGGCCGCATTTATTTTTGATTTATTGGCGCCAAACCATAAAGGAATTGAAATACCAGCTTGAAAACCTGAATAATTTTTAGCATCTAAACCATTATTTGTTCCTTGGAAAACCGAAAAATTTATATCAGGTAAAAGATGTTGTCTTTCTAATGAAAGCGTTGTTTGAGACAGCTGTTTTGCGGTTTCATAATAAAGCAAACCAGGATGTTCAGAAGTATTCCAGGTATTAAGTTCTAACAATGGAGATAAGTGTTGTGAAATCACATAAGTTGAATCAGATTGAAGCCATTCATTGAAATTGTTATAAGCTTTGGCCACGTTTTCTTTACTTTGGGAAAGAAGTAACGAAATTTCTTTTTGCTTGGTTTCAGCAGTTAGTTTTTCAAGTAAATTGGTTTCTCCAACCTCATACCGTTTATTTGCTGCTTTTGAAAATTGATTATAAAGGCTATCCAAATATGTATATTGCTCCACGACGTTGGTTGTATATACCACATTGTAGTAGGCTTTATAAACCTCCTTTTTAAGTAAACGTTCATTGATGTTATATTCCTGAAACGATAAAATTGATTTTTGTTTTTCGGCCTTTCTTTGTGTTCCATAAATTGTTGGAAATTGGATGGACTGGCTGATTCCAAATACTTTTAAAGGGTGTCCGTTTTCAGCAATATTGTTTTCGTCATAATGATAATAAAGCTGAGTTTTGTCAATATTATAAGCAGTTCCCATTAATTGTTTAGTTTGATTTACTCTATTAGCTGAAGCTTTTAACATGTTATTGTTTTCTAAAGCGATTTCAACTGCTTGTTCTGCTGTAATTTCTTTAGTTTGAGAGTTACTAAAAAAGGGTAAAAATAAAAGAGCAAATAGTGGTAAGACCTTGTTTTTGATTTTTGGCATATGTCCTTTTCTATCAAACATGGCGTATAAAACTGGTAAGACTACAAGCGTTAATGCGGTTGCGCTAATAAGTCCTCCAACTACTACGGTTGCTAATGGACGTTGAACTTCTGCGCCTGCTGAGGTTGAAATAGCCATTGGTAGAAAACCAAGTGCAGCGGCCGCGGCCGTAAGTAAAACAGGTCTTAGTCTGTTATTTGTTCCCATAAGAATACGTTTATTAATATTGGTAATTCCATGTGCTTTCAGTTCTTTAAACTCCTCAATGAGCACGATGCCATTTAAAACGGCAATACCAAAAAGTGCGATAAAACCTACGCCAGCCGAAATGCTAAAAGGTAAATCTCTAAAATAGAGTAGAAGTACACCACCAATAGCCGATAGTGGAATAGCACTATAAATAATTAAGGCTTCTTTTACAGAATCAAAAGCGAAATATAATAGCACAAATATTAAAATAAGAGCAATTGGAACGGCTACTTTTAATCTGGCCGAAGCAGTTCTAAGATTCTCAAATTGTCCGCCATAACTTACCGTATACCCCACAGGAAGTTTCACTTCTTTTTCAATAATGTTTTGAACATCTTTTACAACAGATTCTAAGTCACGATTTCTAACATTCACACCTACAACTATACGGCGTTTTGTGTTATCTCTTGAAATTTTTGCAGGACCTTTGGTATAGTTTATTTCTGCAAATTCACTTAAAGGTAAACTATAACCATTAGGAAGTAAAACCGATGCAGTTTCAATATTTTGAATATCTTTTCTATGCTTTTCATCATATCTCACTACTAAATCAAATTGTTTTTCGCCTTCAAAAACAGTTCCAGCTGGCATTCCGGCAAATCCCATAGTAATTATTTTGTTTAAATCTTGGATATTGAGACCATATTTAGCAATGTTGTTTCTTTTATACTTCACTGACATTTGTGGCAAACCTGCTGTTTTTTCAACAGATATATCAGCAGCGCCTTTAACGTTTTGAATAGCTTTTTCTACTTCAAGTGCTTTCTTATAAAGAACATCTAAATCCTCACCAAAAATTTTGATTGCCAAATCAGCACGAACACCCGTGATAAGTTCATTAAAACGCATCTCAATAGGTTGTGTAAATTCGTAGTCAACCCCAGGAATTTCAGATAGGGCTTCTTTAAATTTATCAGCCAATTCATCTTTCGTTTTGGCAGAAACCCATTCGCTTTTTGGTTTTAACTTAATAATCACATCACTTTCTTCCATTGACATAGGGTCAGTAGGAACTTCAGCGGCCCCAATACGACTTACTACTTGTTCTACTTCTGGGAACTTTAAAAGTATTTTCTCCATCCGCGATGTTGCTTCAACGGTTTTGGTTAAAGAGGTTCCTGTTTTCAGTATAGGTTGAATAACGAAATCACCTTCATCTAAGGTGGGAACAAATTCGCCACCCATTCTTGAATACAAAAATGCGGTCATTAATAATAAAGCAACTGAAAGTGATAAGACTAATTTTTTTTGACGAAGTGCCCATGAAATGGTAGGTTGGTATTTATCTTCAAGAAAAGCAATTAGTCTTGAAGAAATAGTTCTTTTTTCAACGTTTGAAGGTTTTATAAATAAGGAAGCCATTACCGGAATATAGGTAAAGCATAAAACCATGGCACCAATAAGAGCAAAACAGAAAACCAAGGCCATAGGACGAAACATTTTTCCTTCAACATTGACTAGTGATAGTATTGGAATAAAAACGATGATGATAATTAACTGACCAAAAACAGCTGATTTCATCATTTTGGTAGCACCTTGAAAGGTGATTTTATCAATTAAACCTTGTCTTTCGTTTGCTGGAATAGATAAAAGTTTAGCCCTTTGACTTGTTATTTTAAATGCAATGAATTCCACGATAATGACTGCTCCGTCTATAATTATACCAAAGTCAATCGCCCCTAAACTCATAAGGTTGGCATCTACACCAAATATGTACATGAGTGATAAAGCAAAAAGCAAACATAAGGGTATAACCGATGCGACTACCAGACCAGAACGGATATTGCCTAAAAGTAAAACCACCACAAATATGACAATTAAACAACCGAGTATTAAGTTTTCTGCTATGGTTGTAGTTGTTTTTGCAATAAGTTCACTTCGTTCTAAAAAAGGATTGATACTTATTCCAGGAGGTAATGAAGATTGAATTTCATTAACGCGGTCTTTAACTGCGTTGATAACGGCATTTGAATTAGCGTCTTTTAACATCATAACCTGACCAAGTACTTTTTCTCCTTCACCATTTCCAGTAATTGCCCCAAACCGATTGGCATATCCAAATCCGACTTTTGCAATATCTTTTATATAAACCGGTACATTTTCTCTTCTGGTAACTACAATGTTTTCAATATCTTCTAAAGAACTTACTAAACCTTCCCCACGAATAAAATAACTTTCATTAAGTTTTTCTATATAACCACCACCAGCAATACTGTTATTTTTTTCTAAAGCATTAAAAGCATCAAAAATAGAAACATTCATAGCTCTTAATCGTTCTGGGTTTAAGGCTACTTCATATTGTTTTAAATGGCCTCCCCAGGTATTTACTTCAACAACTCCTGGAATTCCTGAAAGTTGTCGTTTTACAATCCAATCTTGAATGGTACGAACGTCGGTTAATGAATACTTGTCTTTATATTTAGGGTCAACATTGATTATATATTGATAAATTTCTCCAAGTCCGGTTGATACAGGACCCATAAAAGGAGTTCCAAATCCAGCAGGGATTTTTTCTTCTGCATTTTTGATTTTTTCTGCAATAAGCTGTCTTGGTAAATAGGTACCAATATTGTCTTCAAATACAACTGTAACAACTGACAAACCAAATTTTGAAACCGACCGAATTTCTTTTACACCTGGCAAGTTGGCCATTTCTAATTCTACTGGATAGGTTAAAAACTTCTCAACATCTTCAGTAGCTAAATTTCTGGAAGTAGTAATTACCTGAACTTGATTATTAGTAACATCGGGTACCGCACCTATAGGAATATTGGAAAGTGAATAAAAACCAAAACCAATAATACCTGCAGTGAAAAGCAAGACTATAAGTTTATGGTGGATGCTATACTGGATAATTTTTTCTAACATTTTTAGGTGTATTTGATTACAATGCAAATTTAAAATGTAGAACTAAGAATTATCTAATCAATACCTTAAGATTTGCTTAAAAAGGAGAAGTTGACTTAATATCAAAAAAAAGGTTCGGGAACCACCCCGAACCTAACCAACCGTTTAAGAAATTATATTAATTAAAGAATTAATCATCTCTTAAATTTATAATACAAATAAAGTGTATTTTTATTAAAAAGCACTATTAATTTCTTAAGATTTGCTTAAAAAATTAATAGTAAAAGTAGTTCCCTTATTAGGTTTGCTTTCTATGTTAATAATTGCTTTAATAGCTTCTGCTGATTTTAGGGCGATGGAAAGCCCTAAGCCATTTCCTGAAATGTGTTTGTGCTCCAATGCTTCAGATCTAAAGAAATGATTAAAAACATTGGGAATATCTTCGTTTTTTATGCCAATACCTTCATCTTTTATTTTACAAAGAATGCTTTTATCAATAGACATTAATTGGATGAGAATAGATTTGTTTTGGGTTGAATATTTAATGGCATTGTTAATAATATTATCTAGGATGAGGTTGGCATGGTATTTTGGCACCAAAGTTTTTTCTTCTGTTTCTACTTGTAATTCAACTTTTAAATTTTTTGAAAGAATATCCTTATCATATCTCACCAATATTTCATTTATAAGAGTTGGTAATGAAATGAGGGTGTTATTTAATATCGTATTGGTAGAATCTAATCTGGCCAACAATAATAATTGTTCTGTGGTTTTTGTCATTCTATCAATTTCTGAAAGGCTATATTTTATTTTATTTTCATATTCATTTACGTCTCTCGGTTTTCTTATTAATACTTCTAATGTGCCTCTTAACGAAGCAAGTGGTGTACGCAACTCATGAGAAGCGTCTGATGTAAATTGACGCTCTCTTTCTATCGCATTTTCAATGCGTTGTAAAAGTTGATTGATGCCAGATGATAAATCATATAATTCATCTTTATATACTGGTAGTTCAACGCGTTCATTTAAATTATTTTTAGTAATTCTATTGGTGGTTTGTGTAATATTTTTAACTGGAATGATACTTCTTCCAGCAAGATATCTGGAAACAAAATAAAGTCCGCAAAGCATTGTTAAATAAGATATTATGAGCGTGTTTCTTAATTTAAATAGAACCATCAAGGATGGTTCTAGGGTTATGGCTGCCAACATATAACCTTTAGTTACACCATTGCTTTCAATAGGCTTTTGAATTTGCCGAATTGCCTGATCTTTTAAATTGGTATTAAAATGAGTGCCGTATTCATTGATGTCTTTAAATGGTAAAACATCCCTTTTTAGGTTTGGTGATTTATCCATCACACTGCCATTAATATCAATAATCTGAATGAAAATAGGATTCATTTGAATCTCTTTATGTTCAACTTCTTCCCATTCTGCCTTATTAATAAATTGAATAGCGTCGCCAATTATTTTTATTTCACCAGAATGTTTTGATGCTTCAAAATTTAAACTATTATCTAAATTTTGATACATGGTTTCTTGAACAACGAAAAAAACAACCCCAAATATGATAGCCATAATCACAGCAGTAGCTATCATATAATGCAAAGCAATTCTATTTTGAAAACTTAATTTCATAGTTCATCGGCGATATATCCAATTCCTCTTATGGTTTGAATAAAATCTTCGTGTGGATTTAACTTCAGTTTTTTTCTTAAGGCATTAATGTATACATCTATAACACCCGTATTGTAATCAAAATGTATATCCCATACATTTTGAATAATACTCGTTCTGGTGCATACAACTCCTTTATTTTTCAATAAATATTCTAATAAAGCGAACTCTTTTTGAGTTAGCATAATTTCTTCATCTGCATTAAATACTTTATGAGTTTTAGTATTTAACAAGATATTTCCAATTGAAAATGTGGAATGCTCTACAGATTTAGACCGTAATTGTACTTTAATTCGTTCTAAGAGCTCATCAAAGTGAAAAGGCTTTTTAATATAATCATTAGCCCCAGATTGTAGTCCGAAAATAGTTTCATCTACCGTATCTTTTGCAGTTAAAAAAATTATAGGAGTATTATTAAATGATTTTCTAAATTCATGACATATTTCAATACCGCTTAAGCCGGGGAGCATCCAATCTAATAGTAACAAATCATAAATACCAGACAAAGCAAGCTCTAAGCCTGTCTTTCCATTATCAGCAACGTCTACAATAAAAGATTCTTCTTCTAATCCTTGTTTAAGAAAATTAGAAATGCCAGTTTCATCTTCTACAACTAATATTTTCATGATGCAAAAATTATTTTTTAATTTCAAAAAACAATTAAATGTACCTTAAGATTTGCTTAAAAAAGAATTGAAAATGAAAATTTTAATAATTAGAATAAATAAGTCTGTGAAAGTTAAACTTTCAGAGGTTCAGAACTTTTATAAAGAATATTAATTAAATTCTGATGAATCTAAATCTTGAAGTTCATTAAGTTGTTTCAATAAATCAAATGTTTTCTTGGCTTCTACTTCATCAACTACACTAATAGCAGCACCAACGTGTACCATGACATAGTCATTAACATTTGCTTCTGGTACAAGTGTTAAACTCACTTCTTTAATAACACCGTCAAAAGACACTCTGCCAGTTCTAAAGGTTTCATCTAACTGAGCTGTTATTTCTATTAATTTTCCTGGAATTGAAAGACACATAATTTTTTTGAATTAATTTTCTTTAAGCCACTGATACCAAGCTTCCATTCCTTCACCAGTAGTAGCAGAAACCTCAAAAAATTTCAATTTAGAATTTACTTGTAAGGCATAAGACTTTAACTTTTTAATATCAATATTTAAATAGGGTAACAAATCTATTTTATTTATGATGCAAATATCCGAGGTATGAAACATATCAGGATATTTAATAGGTTTGTCTTCTCCTTCAGTGGTGCTGATTATAACCACACGTTTATTTTCACCTAGATGGAACATAGATGGACACACCAGGTTCCCCACATTTTCAATCATTAAAATGGAGTGGTCTTTTATGTTTAATTTTTTTACGGCCTCATAAACCATATCACTTTCTAAATGACATCCTTTGCCCGTATTGATTTGAATAACAGGTATGCCTAAAGCATTAATTCTATTGGCATCGTTAAGTGTTTGTTGATCTCCTTCAATCACATAAAATATTTTTTCATTTTTTAAGTCGGTTAAAGTTCTTTCTAAAATAGAGGTTTTACCTGAGCCTGGAGAACTCACTAAATTTAAAGCGAAAATGTTTTTAGCTTCAAAATAGCCTTTATTTCTTGACGCCATCACATCATTATGTTGCAAAATATCTTGTTCTAAATCTATCACCGTTTTATGGTGATGGTCATAATTATGGCTATGGGGATGGTCATGGTCATGGTGATGATGATCATGTGTATGCTCATGACTATGAGAATGCCCGTCATGATGATGATGTCCGTGTGCTTCTACCTCACTAGGATTTTGAATAATCACACCATTTTTTTCTGATCCGCAACCGCAAGTTCCACACATAATTTGTAATTTTTATAATTTTGTTAAATACTTAATTTCGGGTCATCTTTGAATTTTTAAGACACCTCTAAATATTTTACCCTCAATTCTTTGCCTTTAATAATGCTTTTTAAGAAGCTATTGCATTTAGGACATGAATCATAAAAATATTTAACTTTAAAAATATGGTGACAATCACCACATTTTGCCTCTCCTTCAATAATATTTATTCTTTTTTCAGCATGTTCCAATACCGTGTCTTTAACAGCCGAAGGCCAAACAAAATCTAAAGAATCAAATTCAATTCCTGCCAGTGTGCCTATTTCAAGTTCAATGAATTCAACTTTATTTTTATTGGCTTTTTTTGTTTCTTTTTCAGCAATATCAACTATACCCAACGCTATTGATAATTCATGCATGTAGTTAATATTTTTGAAAGTTTAACCTATTGATATATAGAACAATAATAAATATTTACAAGAATTAATAATATGACAAATGTCATGTTTTTTCTTAGAATGATTTTCTAGCTTTAAATCATTCTTTTTAAAATATGTAATATCTCATTTTTTTTAATCTAAATTTTCATTATGGCTAAAAACAACGAATTAAGAGAAACTTATTATGAGAGCATAATAAAACAGGGCTATAGTAGAAGAGATTTCATGAAGTTTGCCACCTATATTGCTGCCTATATGGGATTGGAAAACTCTATGGTTGGTCAAGTGGCAAAGTCTCTTGAAACTACACACAGGGTACCAGTAATTTGGGAACATTTCCAAGAATGTACGTGTTGCAGCGAATCTTTTATTCGTTCTGACCATCCTATAGTGGCAGATATTATTCTTGATAAAATTTCATTAGATTATACGTTAACCTTAATGGCAGCTTCAGGACATCAAGCAGAAGCGGCTAAGCAGGCCACCATGGAAAAATACAAAGGTGAGTATATTCTTTGTGTTGAGGGGTCTGTACCAATGGGTGATGATGGTAATTACTGTTGTATTGGTGGAAGATCAGCTAAAGATTTATTAATTGAATCAGCTGCAGGAGCCAAGGCTATAATTGCTTGGGGTAGTTGTGCATCAAACGGATGTGTTCAGGCGGCAAAACCAAATCCTACAAACGCAACACCAATTCATAAAATTATAAAAAACAAACCAATTATAAGAGTTCCGGGTTGTCCTCCAATTGGGGAAGTTATGGCTGGTGTCATTGTACATTTAGTCACTTTTGGAAGATTGCCAGAATTGGATCGATTAGGAAGACCAAAAGCATTCTACGCAAAACGAGTTCATGATAGTTGTTATAGAAGACCATATTATGATGCTGGATTGTTTGCTCAAACCTTTGATGACAAAAATGCTAAAGATGGTTATTGTTTATATAAGTTGGGTTGTAAAGGGCCTATGACCTATAATTCATGTGGAACCATAAAATGGAATAATGGCGTGAGTTATCCAATTCAATCCGGACATGGATGTATAGGATGTAGTGAAGAAAACTTCTGGGATAACGGACCATTCTATGAAAGATTGACTAAAGTTCCAGGACTTCATGAAGAAGGACTGGCCGATGATATTGGAAAAGTTGGAGCCGGTATTTTAGCAGGTGGCTTAGCGGTCCATGCGATTGCAGCTAACATTTCCAAAAGAAAAGAATTAACAAGCCGAATAAATCGAGGCATATCAAACGAAAAAAATATTGACTCTTAAAAATTAGAATTATGGCAGATAGAATAGTAGTTGATCCTGTTACCAGAATTGAGGGTCATTTAAGAATAGAAGCAGAAATTAAAGATGGAATCATAGTAGATGCCTATAGCTCCAGTACAATGGTAAGAGGTATTGAAGAAATTGTTAAAGGAAGAGATCCTAGAGATGTCTGGGCTTTTGTACAAAGAACATGTGGCGTATGTACAACAGTGCATGCATTAACATCAGTAAGAGCAGTTGAAGATGCTTTAGGTATAGCGATTCCACCAAATGCCGAAATGGTAAGAAATATTATGGAAGGTGCATTATACATGCATGACCATACCATTCACTTTTATCATTTACACGCCTTAGACTGGGTAGATGTAGTGAATGCTTTAAATGCAGATCCTGTTAAAACTTCTGAATTAGCACAAAGTATTTCGAATTGGCCAAAAAGTTCACCAGGTTATTTTTCTGATATTAAAAAACGCATCACTAAATTTGTTGAAAGTGGTCAATTAGGAATTTTTGCCAATGGCTATTGGGGTCATCCTCAGATGAAATTGCCTGCTGAGGTAAATTTATTGGCAGTAGCTCATTATTTGGAAGCTCTGGAATGGCAAAAAGAAATTGTAAAAGTCCATACCATTTTTGGAGGAAAAAATCCACATCCAAATTATTTGGTTGGGGGAATGGCATGTGCTATAAATACTGAAAATCCTGGAGGAATTAATGCAGAGCGCTTAGCCATGGTTAAATCGCTTCTTGATGAAGGAAAACGATTTATTGAACAAGTTTATATTCCAGACTTATTGGCAATTGCATCCTTCTATAAAGATTGGGGAGCCATTGGCAAGGGATTTGGAAATTATATGTCTTATGGTGATTTCCCAGTTAATGGCTATGCAGATCAATCTAATTTTAAATTTCCACAAGGAGTTATTTTAAACCGAGATTTATCTAAGGTATTAGATGTTAATCATAGAAGTAGTGACGAAATTGAAGAGTTTGTCAATAATTCCTGGTATGATAATTATGCCGAGGGTAAAGAAACCGGTAGACATCCATGGGAAGGAGAAACCAATATTAAATATTCAGGTCCAAAACCACCGTACGAACATTTGAATGTTGAAGAAAAGTACAGTTTTGTAAAAACACCACGATGGAAAGGGATGCCTATGGAAGTGGGTCCTTTAGCGAGGCTTTTAGTAGGTTATGGAAGAGGTAATAAGGAAATACAAGAGGCTGTCAATGCTGCTTTAGCGCATTTAGATGTTCCGGTTGATGCCTTATTCTCAACTTTAGGTAGAACTGCTGCCAGAGGAATAGAAACGCAATTGGTAGCCAATTGGACCATGGAATTTTATGATACGTTAATACGTAATATCAAAAATGGCGATCAAAGAATGGCTAACACTGAAAATTGGGAACCCTCCACTTGGCCATCAGAAGCAAAAGGAGTAGGCTATATGGAAGCTCCTAGAGGAGCTCTAGCACATTGGATTAAAATTAAAGATGGAAAGACTGAGAACTATCAACAAGTGGTTCCAACAACCTGGAATGCATCTCCAAGAGATCCTAAAGGTGAACGTTCTGCTTATGAGTCTACGTTAATTGGCACGCCAGTGGCAGATCCAGAATTACCGCTCGAAATCATTCGCACTATTCATTCGTTTGATCCATGCTTGGCCTGTGCCGTGCATTTATATGATGAGCATGGTAATCATATCTCCAGAGTTCAACATACCGGTAGTTGTGAAATTTAGCTAAATAAAAAGATCATGAAAAAAATAACAAATTTTAAACGTGTATACGTCTGGGAATTACCAGTCAGGATCTTTCATTGGTTAAATGTTTTGGCTTTATTTGTCTTGGTTGTTACAGGTTTTATAATTGCTAATCCACCAGCTATATTATCCAGCGCAGAAGCAACAAACTTACATACTTTTGGCTTTGTTAGGTTTTTACATTTTACGGCGGCTTACATTTTCTTATTCGTTTTAATATTGAGAGTTTATTGGTCATTTATGGGTAATAGATTTGCAAGTTGGAGAGCGTTTTGGCCGTTTACCAAAAAGAACTGGAATAATTTTTGGCATGTGATGAAAATTGATATCATGCTCATGAATGAGAAGGAAGAGGATGTGTCTAAAATTAGTATTGGACATAACAGTGTAGCCACACTTTCATATTTAGTCATGTTTGTTTTAGCTCTTGTTCAAATAGCAACAGGTTTTGCTTTATATGGAGATATGGCCTCCTGGTGGTTACCTAAAATGTTTGTATGGGTCATTCCACTTTTTGGTGGAGACTTTATAGTTAGGAGCATTCATCATACTGCCATGTGGTTTTTTATTTTTTTTGCTATGGTTCATGTTTATTTGGTATTTTATCATGATTGGCTCGAGGGAAGAGGAGAAGTGTCTTCTATATTTGGAGGCTATAAATTTGTTTCTGATGAACGTTTAAAGCATGCCCATAATGAAGATGAAGTAGAAATTAAAGATGAAAAAGGAATTGTAGCCACAAAATAAATTAGTTTTATTAATCAATCTTAAATTCATTCAAAGACATACAATTTTGGATTTGAATGAATTTATTTTTTACTTTATAATTTGAAATACCAATAAAATTAGCTTAGACCAAAAAAAAATAGTTTTTATTAGTATGATATCTGACCTCTAACTTAATAAGTATATAAAGATGAAAATCCCAGAAAGAACACCAGTTGCAATAAGTAGCGATTCCTATTTTTTTGAAAAGGATAAATCCAATAGTATTTTGGTGATGGGTGTTGGTAATTATTTAATGGGAGATGAAGGGATTGGTGTGCATATTATACAGGAAATGGCGAAGCAGGAACTTCCAGAATATATAGATATTCTTGATGGTGGAACAGGTGGGTTTTTACTACTCAGCTGTTTTCAGGTATATCCTACTATTATTTTTGTTGATGCTACCATGGACGGTAAACCTGCAGGTACTATTTCCTTAATTCGTCCCAAATTTGCATCCGATTTTCCTTCAGCTTTGAGTGTTCATGACGTGGGCTTAAAAGACATGGTAGAGGCGGTTTATTTGATGGATAAAGTCCCAGACATACATTTATTTACGGTTTCAATAGAAGAAATGAATCCCATGACCATAGAATTAAATTCAAAAGTAGAAGCTGTAATCCCTGAATTAATTCATAGAATTTATGAACATGCAAAAAATTTGCATCTTCAGACAAAATAAGTTTATGATTAGCAGACACATTTATGCAGAAAACCTATAAAATTCTTATCTCAGGACAAGTTCAAGGTGTAGGTTTTAGGCCATATGTGTATAATTTAGCTAAGGATTTTTTATTAAAAGGTTCTGTTTCCAATAATGAAAATGGGGTTATTATTTTAGTTCAGGGTTTAGATCAATCCGTTCAAGATTTTTATGATAGGTTAATTCATTTTCCGCCACAGGTTTCCAAAATCAGGGAGTGTTCAATCACAGAGATTCAGTTTATTTTATTTAATGAATTTAATATAGTTCCTTCAACAAAGGAAGGTCAGCTTAATGTAATATTGACACCAGATTTTGCCCTGTGTGATGATTGTAAAGACGATATCAAAGATGTAGAGAATAGACGTTTTTCTTATCCTTTTACCACATGCGTAAATTGTGGACCAAGGTGGGCCATCACTGAAACTTTTCCTTTTGAAAGGAATCATACCAGTATTGATGAATTTCCCATGTGTGAAACCTGTCAAGAAGAATTTGAAAATCCTTCGAATAGACGATTTCATTCACAAACCAATACCTGCTCAACTTGTGGAATTAATTTAGATTTAATAAATCATCTGGGCCAACATATTCAAGTACAAAAGGATGAATTATTTAAGAAAGTTGCTTTTCTTTTAGAAGAAGGAAGTATCATTGCCATAAAAAACACCAGCGGTTTTTTGTTATGCTGTAATGCGGAAAATGAAAGCGCAGTTCAAAAACTTAGAGACAAAAAACAACGACCCAAAAAGCCATTCGCTGTTTTATATCCTTCCATCCATCATTTAAAGCATGAATTAGTAATAAGTGCTGAACAAGAAAAAAGTCTCCAATCTGTTGAAAGGCCTATTAATATTATTAACGCAATTGGTTATAAAGGTAAGATTCATTTAAGCAAAGTCGCACCAGGATTAAATCAAATAGGGGTAATGTTACCATATTCTGGCATATTGCAATTATTGGCTAATGAATTAAAATTTCCTATTGTGGCTACCAGTGGTAATATTCATGGCTCACCAATTATTAGTGATTTTGATGAGGCCTTTTTAAAACTAAGTCATGTGGCAGACTATTTCTTATACCACAATTTAAAAATTATTCACGCACAGGATGATTCTGTCGTAAAGTTCAGTAAAAAGTTTAGTAAAGAAGTGTTATTCCGCAGATCCAGAGGTTATGCGCCTAATTTGTTTAACATTTCTATAAAAGCAGATAAAAAAATTATGGCATTAGGGGCGCATTTAAAAAGTACTATTGCTTATGTGCCTAATGCATATGTTTATTTGAGTCAGTATCTAGGAAATCTGGATAATTATGATGTTTATCAGCGTTTTACAGATACTGCTTTAAATTTAATGGAAGTATTTGAACAGACGCCAGAAGTTCTTTTAGTTGATGCCCATTCAGGCTATCAGAGCACGATGTATGGTAAGGAATTGTCTGAAGAACTAATGATTCCATTATATAAAATTCAACAT
The DNA here is from genome assembly GCA_024643405.1 of Flavobacteriales bacterium. Classification (GTDB taxonomy): domain Bacteria; phylum Bacteroidota; class Bacteroidia; order Flavobacteriales; family Flavobacteriaceae; genus Yeosuana. The sequence goes on from JAHENA010000003.1 coordinate 88,181, forward strand.
CATAAAGCACATTTTGCCTCAGTATTAGAAGAGCATCATTTATTTGGTTCCAAGGAACCTGTTTTGGGAGTTATTTGGGATGGTACAGGTTATGGTGATGATGGGCACATTTGGGGTGGAGAATTTTTTGAATACCATTCAAATAAAATAGAAAGGGTTTCCCATTTTGACTATTTTGATTGGCTTGCAGGAGATAAAATGTCGAAAGAACCTAGATTATCTTTCCTCTCTTTATCAAGATCTGAAATGAAAAATATTATAGAAAAGAAGTTTGAAACACATGAATTTGAGATTTATGAAAAATTGAAACTTAGAAATAAATTAAAAACGTCATCTGTTGGTAGATTATTTGATGCGGTTGCTTCCTTATTAGGCATTTGTGACTTAAATACTTATGAAGGTGAAGCCGCTATTTTGATGGAAAATTATTTAGAGGATTATAATTTGGAGCATTGTAATCTCTATAGTTCAGTTTCAGATAATGGCCTAATTCCTACTAAAGAGTTATTTCATAATCTGTATTTAGATTTTAAAACGGGTAATTCAAAAGAAATGGTAATTGCTAATTTCTTTTACACTTTAGCATCATTAGTTTTTCAAATGGCTAAAAAAAACCATTATAAGCATATTGCTTTTAGTGGGGGCGTTTTTCAAAATACTACACTCATAGATATGATTAAAGAAATAGGAGAAAAGGAATATAAATTATATCTTAACATAAACTTAGCTCCCAATGATGAAAATATTTCTTTTGGACAAATTATGTACCATCTAAATTGCACAAATGAATGAAGTATTTAACAGAATATAGAAATTTAGAGGCAACCAAAAATTATTTAGAGCTTATCCATAAAGTAGCTACCAAGACATGGAAAATCATGGAGATATGTGGCGGACAAACGCATGGATTGGTAAAAAATGGCATTCTAGAATTGTTGCCGGAATCTGTTCAGATGATTCATGGACCAGGTTGCCCTGTTTGTGTAACACCATTAAATTTAATTGATAAGGCTATTGAACTTTTAGAAAATGGTGTTATTGTATGTTCTTTTGGTGATATGATTAGAGTTCCAGGAAGCAAAAAAAGTTTATTGGAAGCCAAGTCAAATGGTGGAGATTTAAGAATTTTATATTCACCTATTGAGGCAGTAAAAATAGCAAAGAATAATCCTGATAAAGAAGTCGTGTTTTTTGCAGTAGGATTTGAAACAACCGCACCGGCTAATGCACTCTCTGTTTTACATGCTCAAAAAGAAGGGCTTAAAAACTACTCTATTTTGGTCTCACATGTATTGGTTCCTCCTGCAATGGAAGCTATTTTGGATGATAAGTTCTGTAAGATCAATGCCTTTTTAGGGGCTGGGCATGTTTGTGCTATTATGGGTTATAGAGAATATTTTCCGCTTGCTGAAAAATATAAAATACCTATAATAATAACAGGTTTTGAGCCACTTGATTTAGTACAGGGTATCTACATGGCGGTGAGTCAATTGGAAAAGGGAATTTATGAAGTTGAAAATCAATATTCCCGAGTGGTCAAGGAAGAAGGTAACATAGCGGCCTTAAAAGTTATTAATAAGGTATTTGAAGTAGGAGCTAGAGAATGGCGGGGCATAGGGGAGATTCCCAATAGTGGCTATGTTTTGACTCATGAATTCAAAAGTTTTGATGCTGAAAAAAAATTTGGTATCAGTCATTTAAAAGTGCCAGAAAATCCTAATTGCATTGCAGGAGCTATATTAAAAGGGATAAAAAAGCCGCATCAATGCGACCAATTCGGTAAAAAATGTACACCTTCTAACCCATTAGGAGCGCCAATGGTTTCTTCAGAAGGAGCCTGTGCGGCATATTATCATTTTTCAAGTAATTTAATGTCAGAATAATAATGGAAAAGGAAGAATTAGGATATGAAACTATACAACTTGGCCATGGAAGTGGAGGATTAATGACCCGTGACTTATTGGATAAAATTATTTTCAAATCATTCAGCAACCCCTATTTAGATCAAAAACACGATGGCTCTGTCATAAATATTAACGGTAGAATGGCCATTTCAACAGATAGTTTCGTGGTTTCTCCCATTTTTTTTAAAGGGGGTAATATTGGTGAATTAGCTGTTAACGGAACTGTAAATGATGTGGCCATGTGCGGTGCAATACCAAAATATTTATCATTAGCATTCATTGTTGAAGAAGGATTAAAAGTTGAGGATTTTATTACTATTGTTAATTCCATAAAAAAAGCAGCTGATGAAAGTGGCGTACAAATAATAACAGGGGATACCAAGGTAGTAGAAAGAGGTAAAGGCGACAAAATATTTATTAATACCACAGGTTTTGGTGAAGTAAATTCTCACGCTAAAATTGCTTCTGAACACATTAAAAATGGTGATAAAATTCTTCTTAATGGTTTTGTCGCGCAACATGGTATGGCAATAATGTCACAAAGAGAAGGTTTAGAATTTGAATCAACTATAGTTAGTGATACAACCAACCTCAATTTTTTAGTGAATGATTTAATTAACAAATTTGGAGATAAAATTCATCTTTTTAGAGATCCAACAAGAGGTGGTGTAGCCAGTGTTTTATCTGAAATTTCACAAGACATTAAAAAAGGGGTTCTTATTTATGAAGATAAGATTCCATTAGAGAAACAAGTTGCTGCGGCTTGTGAAATTTTAGGGCTTGACCCATTGTATGTTGCGAATGAAGGCGTCTTTATGGTAATTGTTGATGCTTCTATTCAAAATGAAGTATTGTTATTTATGAAAAATGATCCAAAGGGCAAAAATGCTGCCTATATTGGAGAAATAACGCAAGAACATCCTGGTAAAGTAGTCATGAAAAGTGCCATTGGTGGTAAGAGAATTGTAAGTCCTTTAATAGGTGAACAACTGCCTCGTATTTGTTAAGAAAAAAGCCAATATAAACCTATAATTATTGCAAAAAGACCACCTGAAAACCTAATTCCTTTGAATAAGGTGTCATTGTGCTCATTTTTACTAAATGAGGAAATTCTGCCAATAAGTATAGCAAATGAGGTCATTGCTAAAACAATTCCGCAACTAAAGCCAACTAAATAGGAAATTGAATCTATTTGACTTTTAAAACTGGCCACGGGTATAAAAAGCAAGAAATGTGAAATACCAGCTAAGCCATGTAAAAAGCCTATTGATAAAGAGGCAAAACCGCTTTGTTTTAATTGATGATTATGTGAATGGTGGTGAGAAGTTTCATGTTGATGAGCATGCTCATGTTTATGAATAGCCACAGTATTATTACTATGCACATGTAAATGTTTGTGCTTTTTATCTTCTTTGAATATTTTGTAAAAAGACCAAGCTCCAATCAATAAAAGTACAATGCCAACTAACTGCTCGCTATATCCGGAAATTGAATCAACAGGGATGAGTTCTCGGAATATTAAAAATAAAATTCCAATAGACAACATGCCCAATAAATGACCAATCCCCCATAATAACCCTATTTTCCAGGCTTTTTTTTTGGATTCTATGGCAAATGGAATGACAGCAGCTAAATGATCTGGCCCAGTAATAACATGTAAAATAGACGCAATTAATGCGGCAATAAAGGGAAAAGAATCACTCATGCATAATTAATAAGTGAATTATTATAATACCTAATTATTCAATTCTTACATAATTTTCGGCATAAATAAGGTTGCCCTCATCATCAACTTGAATCTGGGAAAATTTATCTTCTTCCAAAATTAATTTAAATGTGAATTTTCTTTCTTTTTTTATAGCTTCATTCATGGCTTTTGATCCGTAGTCTATCACCTCAGTTAAAGTACTATCGCCTATTTTGTAATCGCCATATCCAAACCAGTCCAATGTATCAGAATCTCGAAATCTGCTCCACATCACCTTTGTGTCAGAATACATTTTTATTTGTTTGTTAGATTCTGATGCAATAATGGTATCCACAACCAAATTATCAGCATAATTATAAAAACTAATCTGTTTCCATGCACCTTTCATGGTTAATTCTTTAGATGCGACATTCATTTCATTTTCATCCATTTTTGTTTCAGAATTGTTCTTACATGAAACAATAAACGTTAAGCTAACGAAGAGTAAAATGGTTTTCATAATAATAGAATTTTATGGTTGACTGATATCTAATTTACAAAAAAAAAGCGAATAACTAAATGTATAGCAAGTTATTATAAATGCATAGTAAGTTTTGATAAATTGAACGTAAGTATTCCCTTAAAAATTCTACTTTTGCTATAGTATAAATAAATTTTATTATGGGAGATAGTATTGAGAAAGTAAAATGTTTAATCATTGGCTCTGGGCCAGCGGGTTATACTGCAGCTATTTATGCTGCTAGAGCCAATATGAGCCCTGTTTTATATCAAGGTATGCAACCTGGAGGGCAATTGACTACAACTAATGAAGTTGAAAATTTTCCTGGATATCCAAACGGAATTACAGGACCAGAAATGATGATTGAATTACAAGAGCAAGCAAAAAGATTTGAGGCAGATATTCGTGACGGATGGGTAACAAAAGTTGATTTTTCAGGAGATATTCATAAAGTATGGGTGAATGACACCAAAGAAATTCATTGTGAAACAGTTATTATTTCTACCGGGGCTTCTGCGAAGTATTTAGGATTAGAATCTGAACAAAAATATTTAAAATTAGGAGGTGGTGTTTCTGCCTGTGCAGTATGTGACGGGTTTTTCTATAGAAATCAAGAAGTTGTGATTGTTGGTGCTGGGGATTCGGCTTGTGAAGAGGCTCATTATCTTTCAAAACTTTGTAAAAAAGTCACTATGATTGTTAGAAGAGATGAATTCAGAGCTTCAAAAATCATGGCGGAGCGTGTTAAGAAAACTGCAAATATTGAAATTTTATTTAACACTGAAACAGATGAGGTTTTAGGAGATGGACAAGTTGTTACGGCGGTAAGAGTTTTTAATAATAAAACGAATGAAAAGCATGAAATTCCTGCTACAGGTTTTTTTGTGGCCATTGGGCATAAACCTAATACGGACATTTTTAAAGACTATCTTAATTTAGATGCTACTGGGTATATTCTTAATAAACCAGGTACGTCAAAAACAAATGTGGATGGTGTTTTTGTTTCTGGAGATGCTGCCGATCATGTTTATAGACAAGCTATTACAGCTGCAGGTACGGGTTGTATGGCAGCTTTAGATGCAGAACGCTATTTAGCCTCTAAAGAAAATTAATAATTTCTTAAAGAGCTAAAAAATTAGTCTTGTTAAAATTTTACTGGGCTAATTTTTTTTGCCTTTGAAAAAAAAATTATTTTTGAATTTCAAATCGGGATGTGGCGCAGTCCGGTAGCGTACACGGCTGGGGGCCGTGTGGTCGCAGGTTCAAATCCTGTCATCCCGACAAAGTATTTTGCTCGTTTATATAAGTTCGTTATAAGAATATAGTTCGTGTTTATTCAATATTATTTTTTCATATATTGTTATAACCATTTTTAACTTCTGAATTATATTTTTTTTGAATAATTTTTTGTCTCAATTTCTTAGGAAAGTAGTATTCATGGCATTACTAAATGTAATGCCTTTTGTTTCTATGAGTCAAGAAGCAAATTATAATGAAAATTACTATAACTGGTTTGACAAGGCTATTGAAAAATCCAATTCTGGAATTTTTAATGGTATTGTATACATTGAACATTACAGGATGTTAAATGAAAGACATAAGTTTTTTATTAATCCTAATTTTAGTAACGGGTCTGTAGTTTATGATGAACAACCGTTTTTTAATCTTGATTTAAAATATGATTTATTTGAGGACCAATTAATTTTAAGGCAAGTTAACACGCCTAATTCTCCCACAATTTTATTAGATAAAAATAGGATTTCAAGATTTTCAATTGAAGGGCATAATTTTCAAAAACTTGAATTTGAATTAAAAAATGAACTGAAAATAAATGGGTTTTATGAATTACTTATAAATAATGATATTTTGAAATTATATAAAAAATATCATAAAAGGATTTTAAAAAGGACGAATAATAATATTCAATACTTTGAATTCATTGACCAAAACAGCTATA
>JAHENA010000116.1 GCA_024643405.1 Flavobacteriales bacterium
TTGAAACTTTAAATGGAGGTGGCTGGACTAGTTTATATAATAAACTTTAATAATTCAAAAAAAAAACACCAGCTACGCAATCATTTTACTGATGATACCAACTGGTGTTTTTAAAATACGAACTGATTAATAGCACAATGAATATACTTTAATTCGTTGATATTCAATTAATTTTTCGATTAAGTGTTATAAAAAAAGTTTAAGCGCTTTATGATATTATTTCAGCCACTCTTTAATCTGTGATAATTTTAATGCTCTAAAATTTAATGACAGGCACCTTTAATTCAAGCTGTTGCTTACTTATTTCAAGGTTTTGAAGAAATTTTAAATGAGCTTCTGATTTAGGATTAAATGGTTTATGTTGAAGCCCCTTTTGAATAATATCAACTTCACCCATTATTTTATTTGAATCTTCAGAGATCCAAACCTTCTTAAACTTATTCCAAATATATTCTATTGCTAAATGATTAGGATGAATCATATCTTCAGCATAAAATCTATAATCTCTAAGTTCATCCATCATAATTTCATATGATGGAAAATAATAAATTTTATCGTTTAATAGTGAATGAATCGCAGTAATTAAATGCGATTTACTTTGTGTATTTTCTATAAAGCCATCCTTAAGGTGGCGCACAGGCGAGACTGTAAAAATTATAGTGAGTTCAGGATTAGCTCTTATAATTAAAGAAACCATCCTTTCAAGTGATTGAACAATTTCCTGAACTGACAACAATTCTTTTGAAAATTGTTTTTGCGGCACTTTATGGCAATTGCCAACTATATTTTCAGACTCGACAAAACGATATATCCATGCCGTTCCAAGTGTTATAATAAGATGTGACCCCGTATGAATTTTTTGATTTGTTAAATCTAAACGCTTATTGAGATCCAATAGTAATGCTTCTTTAGAAAAATTACTCAGTTTGGAATGCGCATCAAAACTATGCCATCGTTCATTATAAAAAAAAATGTCTTGTTCTGAATATTCCTTTTTTTCTATAGCTCTGGTAATTACTGTTTCAATAGCCTTTGGATGGAACAAGATACCAAATGGATTAAGAAAGTTTTGAAACTTAAAATACGTTAACTTATTCCCGATATTTTCAACAAAACAAGACCCAATTAATAAAATATTTGAGGCATAGCTTATTTGATTATCTGACTGTTTTTTTAATGGTATTTTAGTTTGCAGCTTCATTCATTAGATTATTTCAACAGCTAGATTTTACTTTCTATTTAATATAGTCTTTAGCTTTCTCTAAAGCTTCCTTAATTCCTTTAGGATTCTTACCACCAGCCGTTGCAAAAAATGGTTGTCCGCCGCCGCCGCCTTGAATATATTTGCCAAGTTCTCTAACTACCTGGCCCGCATTTAGCCCTTTACTTGATACCAGTTCTTTTGATATATAACAAGTTAACAATGCTTTTCCATCCATTTCTGAAGCGAATAATAAAAACAAATTATTAAATTGACTCCCTAAATCAAAGGCAACATCTTTAATGCCTGAAGCATCGAGTTCCAATTGTTTCGCTAAAAACTGAACACCATTTATTTCAGTCAATTCATTTACTAAATCTCCTTTTATATTTGCTGATTTTTCTTTTAACAACGTTTCAATCTGCTTTTTAAGACTGGCATTTTCATCTTGTAGGTTTTTAACTGCTTTAACAGGCTCTTTAGAATTATTAAGCATTTCTTTTAAAGCCTCATATTGTTTATCAACAGTTTCAAAATAATCTCCTACTGCCATATTTGTAATAGCTTCAATCCTTCTTATACCTGCAGCTATAGCACCTTCTGATTGGATTTTAAAATACCATATATCACCCGTATTTTTGACATGTGTTCCTCCACACAATTCCATTGACTGACCGAATCGAATAGCTCTTACACTGTCTCCATACTTTTCACCAAATAGCGCAATGGCTCCTTCATCTATGGCCTTTTTCATTGGAATATTACGTTGTTCTTCTAATGGTAAGTTTTCTCTGATTCTTGCATTCACAAAATCTTCAATTTCCTGCAACTGTTCTGAATCGACTTTTGCAAAATGAGAAAAATCAAAACGCAATGATTTTGGCTTTACCAAAGACCCTTTTTGTTCAACATGCGTACCTAAAATAGTTCTTAATGCCTGATGTAATAAATGAGTTGCCGTATGATTACTAGCAGATAATAGTCTATCTTCATTATTAACAATGGCCTTAAATGTATCTCCCAAATGTTTTGGTAAATTTTTTGTAATATGAATGGTCACATTATTTTCCTTTTTCGTATCCAATACATAAATAACATCTCCATTAGGAGCTTCTAAGGAGCCCTTATCACCAACTTGCCCACCCCCTTCTGGGTAAAAAGGGGTCATATTAAATACCAATTGATATTGCTCTCCATCCTTTTTAGAAACCACTTTTCGATAACGGGTCAATTTCACCTCGGCTTCAAGTGTATCATAGCCAATAAATTCCTGTACATCGTCTTCTTTCACAACAATCCAATCTGAAGTTTCTGATGCGGAAGCTGCACGAGAACGCTCCTTCTGCTTTTTCATTTCAGATTCAAAACCCTGTACCTCTATAGTATACCCTTTTTCTCTTGCAATGAGTTGGGTCAAATCTAATGGAAACCCATAAGTATCATACAATTCAAAGGCCTTTTCTCCATCTATATTTTTTAATATGGTGTTTTCAATGACCTTATCTAGTAGTAATAAACCTTGATCTAAGGTTCTTAAAAAGGAACTTTCTTCTTCTTTAATGACGTTCTCAATTAATCGTTCCTGAGCTTTAATCTCAGGAAATGCAGTTCCCATTTGGATACTTAATGTTTCTGCCAACTTAAAAATAAAAGGTTCCTTCTGATTTAAGAAGGTGAAACCATAACGAATAGCACGTCTTAAAATTCGCCTAATAACGTATCCTGCACCCGTATTACTGGGCAACTGCCCGTCAGCGATTGAAAATGCTACGGCCCTTACATGATCTGCAATGACTCTTATGGCCACATCTACTTCATCAATTTTGCCGTAATTAGAATTGGTTATTGTTTCAATTTCCCGAATAATGGGCGTAAATACATCAGTATCATAATTTGACTGGACTCCTTGCAAAACCATACAGAGGCGTTCAAAACCCATACCAGTATCAATATGTTTATTTGGAAGCGCCTCAAGAGAACCATTTGCCTTCCGGTTGTATTGCATGAATACCAAATTCCAAATTTCTACAACCTGAGGATGATCTTTATTCACTAAATCTCTACCAGATATTTTTTCTTTTTCTTTAGCTGAACGTATGTCAACATGTATTTCACTGCAAGGCCCACAGGGACCCTGGTCTCCCATTTCCCAAAAATTATCTTTTTTATTGCCCTTTAAAATACGGTCTTCTGAAATAAATTGTTTCCACAAAGCAAAAGCTTCGGCATCCATTGGAAGCTTATCTTCTTCACTTCCTTCAAAAACGGTTACATAGAGCATATCTTTATCAATAGCACAAACTTCAGTTAGAAATTCCCAAGCCCAGGCTATCGCCTCCTTTTTAAAGTAATCACCAAAGCTCCAGTTACCTAACATTTCAAATAGAGTGTGATGATAGGTATCATACCCTACTTCTTCTAAATCATTATGTTTACCCGAAACACGTAAACATTTTTGAGTATCAGCAATTCTATTATTTTTAGGTTGGGCATTTCCTAAAAAATATTCTTTAAAAGGCGCCATTCCAGAATTCACAAACATTAAGGTTGGATCATCTTTTAAAACCATTGGAGCAGATGGCACGATGCTATGATTTTTTTCTTCAAAAAACTTTAAAAATTTGGCACGAATATCTTGAGACTTCATTGATGTAAAATGGTTACTATGTTCTTAAATTATATTAATTGCAAAACAATTTTTATATTTGGTCTATTACATGCAATTAAATAATAAATTGCCTGTTATATAAAGTGCAAAAATAGTATAATTTCAGTAATGAGTAAGGTAAAATATTATTACGATCCTGAATCTCTTTCTTACAGAAAAATAGAAAGAAAAAAAAGAACCACCCTTAAATACGCTTTTATGTTTTTATTGGGTTCTGCACTTTTTGGCTTTTTATTTGTTTTCCTCGCTAGTCAATATATAGAATCTCCTAAAGAACGAGCATTAAAGAGAGAATTACAAAACGCACAACTTCAGTTTCAATTACTGAACAGGAAAATGGAAGAAGCTGAAACTGTTTTAGCCAATGTTGCTGATAGAGACAATAACATCTATCGGGTATTTTTTGAGGCGAATCCTATTCCCGACGAGCAGCGTAAAGCTGGTTTTGGAGGTATCAACAGATATAAAAATTTAGAGGGTTTTGATAATTCAAAATTAATAATTGCAACAAGTAAACGATTAGACATTATACAAAAGCAAATTGTAGTACAGTCAAAGTCACTTGATGAAATTGCGAAACTTGCTGAAGAAAAGGAAAAATTATTAGAAGCTATTCCTGCCATTCAGCCTGTAAAAAATGAAGACTTAAAGCGTATGGCTTCTGGATATGGTATGCGTTCAGATCCTTTTACTAAAGTAAGAAAAATGCATTGGGGAATGGATTTTTCAGCACCTAAAGGAACCCCTGTTTATGCTACGGGTGATGGGGTAGTTGTTCGTGCAGATGAAAGTGCCACTGGCTACGGAAAACATATTAGAATTGATCATGGCTATGGTTACGTAAGTTTATACGCCCATTTATTCAAGTATAACGTTAAGAAAAATCAAAAAGTAAAACGTGGGGAATTAATTGGTTTTGTTGGTAGTACCGGACGCTCAGAAGCGCCCCATTGCCATTATGAAATCTTTAAAGATGAGGTGCGCATTAATCCAATAAACTTCTATTACGGAAGTTTGACTGCAGAAGAGTTTAATAAGTTATTAGAAAATGCATCCTTAGAAAACCAATCTTTAGACTAATGTATATAGAGCTGCCTGAAAAACGATATTATGGTATTGGAGAAGTAGCCCAAGCTTTTGGCGTCAACACCTCTTTGATACGTTTTTGGGAAAAAGAATTCGATGCACTGAAACCCAAAAAGAATGCTAAAGGAAACCGGAAATTCACTCCTGAGGATATTAAAAACCTAAAACTTATCTATCATTTAGTCAAAGAACGTGGTTTTACCCTTGACGGTGCAAAAACCCATCTTAAAGAAGAAAAGCAAAAAACCCTTAATAACTTTGAAATTATTAGTAAATTAGAGGATATTAAAAATCAACTTTCAAAAATAAAAGATCAACTTTAAAACTTAAAAAAAAATGAAAAAATGGTTAATTCCAGTAATTATAATAGTTGTTATAATTTTTGGCATATACAGATGGGCTGTTGGATTTAATAACAACGCCGTAAAATTAAATGAAAATGTAAGTGAAGCATGGGGTAATGTTCAAACCTCATACCAAAGAAGAAATGATCTTATTGGGAATTTAGTAAACACCGTTAAAGGTGCAGCAGATTTTGAACGTAAAACATTAACAGATGTCATTGAAGCGCGTTCAAAAGCTACTCAAACTACTATAGACCCTGCTAATATCACACCTGAACAACTGCAACAATTCAATGAGGCTCAAGGCGGATTAAGTAGTGCCCTGTCAAGATTATTAGTAACAATAGAGCGCTATCCTGAATTAAAAGCTAATGAAAATTTCTTAAAACTACAGGATGAATTAACTAGTACTGAAAATACCATTCAAACCGCCAGAACAAGATATAACGAAGCCATTAAACCTTATAACAATCACGTAAAAACATTTCCAAATTCATTGCTAGCTGGTCTCTTTCATTTTGAAGGCAAACCTTATTTTGATGCAGAAGCGGGTGCGGAAAAACCAGTTGATGTAGAATTTGATTTTAACTAAACCTTATGTCTAAAGTAGAAGATTTCCTTTCAAAAGAAGAAGAACAGGAAATCATTGAAGCCATTAGAACTGCCGAGTTAAATACCTCTGGTGAGATTCGTGTGCATATTGAAAAAACATCTAATACAGATGCTTTTAATCGTGCCTTAGAAGTGTTTCATTACTTAAAGATGGACAATACTAAAGAACAAAATGGGGTCCTTATTTATGTAGCTGTAAAAGATAAAACTTTTGTGATTTATGGCGACAAGGGTATCAACGAAGTAGTTCCTAATGATTTTTGGGATAGTACTAAAGACCTGATTCAATCACATTTTAAAAATGGAAATTTTAAGCAAGGGCTTGTTGAAGGTATTTTAAAAGCTGGTGAAGAATTAGAAAAACATTTCCCCTGGATACACGGAGATAAAAATGAACTTTCAGATAACATCTCGAAAGGATAATCTTATAATGACATATTACGCTTCAAATATGAATTTACTTATTAAGCTAAAAGGCTTAATTAATCATGTAATACTTTTAATAGTCATATTATCTTCAAGCTTTTCTTTTAGTCAATTTGATATTCCAGAAATTCCAAAAGAACAAACCAGTGTCTATGATTATATAAACCTTTTATCAAGTTCTGAGAAAAGTAATTTAGAAACTAAACTTATTAAATATTCAGATACCACTTCTACTCAAATTGTGGTTGTTATAATTAGTACTACTAAGGGAGAAAATATTGGATTATTGACGCCAAAATGGGCCCAAAAATGGGGTATTGGCCAAGCTAAAGAAGATAACGGTGTTTTTATTTTATTGGCTCGAGATGATAGAAAAATATGGATTTCTCCTGGTTATGGCGTTGAAGACAGATTAACGGCAGGAACAGTTGGAGAACTTACCAGAAACATTATTATTCCTGAATTCAAAAACGGGGACTATTATCAAGGTTTAGATAAAGGTGTAGATGCCATTTTTGATATTTTAACAGGTGCTTATCAAGGCAGCAGACCTGTTGAGTCTCAACCTTTCCCTTTTCAATTCATTATTATTTTAATCGTCATTTTTATCATCATTATTATATCTATTTCAAAAAACAGACGTGATGGTGGTGGTAAAGGAGGCAACAGACATCAAGGCTTTGATATTTGGGACGCCATTATTTTAAGTAATTTAGGCCGTGGTGGTTTTGGAGGAGGAGGTCGCTCAGGTGGCGGCTTTGGTGGTGGAAGTTCCGGCGGTGGCTTTGGCGGTGGTTTTGGTGGTGGTGGTTTCTCAGGTGGCGGTTCTGGTGGCAGTTGGTAATTATTATCTGTTTATTTTACTATATTTATAAATCCTCAAGTTTATTGT
>JAHENA010000037.1 GCA_024643405.1 Flavobacteriales bacterium
CATCTTTATCGGTTACTTTGGTAAAACCATCAATAATACTAAAATCTACATTTTTAGGAAGTATATCTTCACCAATGCCTTCGGTGACATACGGATAAATTTCTTTCTCATCAAAAACCCCTGTCTCGTGATATTTTTTAAACACAGAACCGTACGTATCAATCCCCCAAACTTTAATGTCTGGGTTTTGTTCTTTTAAATACTTACCAACGCCAGAAATAGTACCACCGGTACCAACACCCACTACAAAATGGGTGATTTTACCATCGGTTTGTTTCCAGATTTCGGGTCCTGTAGATTCATAGTGTGCCAAAGCATTACTTGGATTATCATATTGGTTAACATACCATGAATTTGGAGTTTCTTCTGCCAAACGTTTAGAGACCGAATAATACGAACGAGGATCTGTTGGTTCTACATCGGTAGGACAAACCACCACTTCGGCACCTACGGCACGAAGGATATCCATTTTTTCTTTAGACTGTTTATCGCTTATTACAAATACGCATTTATAGCCTTTAACAATAGCCGCCAAAGCCAATCCCATTCCTGTATTTCCAGACGTCCCTTCAATAATAGTTCCTCCCGGTTTTAAACGTCCATCGGCCTCAGCATCTTCAATCATTTTCACAGCCATTCTGTCTTTAGTTGAATTGCCTGGATTAAAGGTTTCATACTTCGCAAGAACCAAACATGGCAATTCTTTAGTAAGTCTATTTATTTTTACTAAAGGTGTATTACCAATGGTTTCAAGGATGTTTTTTGCGTATTTCATAAAATTATTTGAGTTGGCAAAATTAACAAAATGCAACTAGTATTGTGTTAATTGTTTATTTTAATTGCGTTAGTGATGGAGCCATTGTTGGAGCTCTTTGAAAAAAGCGACTTGCGACAGCACGACCACAATGTGGTAACGCCCAAAAAAATTACTCGAACCTAATAGCTTTAACTGGTGATATTTTAGTGATAACGTAAGACGGCACTAACAACATTATTAAACATAACACAAGGGTACAAATATTTAATGCTATGATATACCCAAAATTAATGTAAACCGGTGCTTCACTTACGTAATACACACTGGGATCGAGTGGAAATAATTTAAAATATTTTTGTGCAAATAACAAGCTTAAGCCTATCAGGTTACCCCAAAACAAGCCCAAAATTATTAAGTAAGAGGCATTATATAAAAACAATTTACGAATGCTCCAGTTATTACTTCCCAGGGCTTTTAAGATTCCTATCATTTGGGTGCGCTCTAAAATTAATACCAATAGTGCAGTTATCATGTTAATGCCGGCCACTAATATCATTACAGCTATTATGGCATAAATATTTTTATCAAATATTTTAATCCATTCAAAAATAGAAACATACTTTTCGCTAATGGTTTGTGTATTAAAAGTAGACGGTGTGTTATGATATATTTCAATACCTTTTTCCTGAAGCTGATTGTAATCATCTACAAATACCTCAAAATTACCCACCTGGTCACTACTCCAGTTATTAATGCGCTGTAAATGACGAATATCGCCAATGATATAAGTCGCATCAAAATCCTGAAATCCTGAATTATAAATTCCCACAATGGTATAGGTAATGATGTTTGGTAATTTCTCAGGATCATCTTTAGCAAAAATCATTTGAAAGGTATCACCAAGTTTAAATTTTAAACGGTTGGCAATGTATTCAGACATTAAAACATCTTCATTTCGTTTTCCCGTATAGTCCGGAAGTTGGCCTTCCACTAAAAAGTCTTTAAAATAATCCCAGCTATAATCGGCACCAACGCCTTTTAAAACAACGCCTTCAAAATCAGTTTCCGTTCTAATAACGCCGAATTTTGTTGCAACTGCCTGAATATGTTTTATCCCTTCAACTTTTTTAAACTCCGGATAAAAATCTTGCTGGGTTGAAATAGGAAAGAGACTTTCCTGTGAATTGTTACTATCAAAATTTGAAATAATGACATGCCCATTAAAGGCTACTACTTTATCGCGGATTTTTTGCTGCAGTCCAATACCGGTTGCAATAGCTATCATCATAACCACAATACCTATGGCAATAGCAGAAATTCCAATTTTTATTATTGGTGCTGAAATACTACTTTTATACGCTTTACTACCAATAATGCGTTTTGCTATAAAATACTCGTAATTCAAATTTTGTGATGCTAATTAATGTTTTCAAAAATACAGTTTTATTATTTCTTATGGTATTGATTTCGTGCGGAAACTTTTCAAGAAGTGAATCAAAACAAGAAGTTGTACCAATGCAACAATCTCCAATCATTGTTGGAGCCAACCAAATAGAGGCCTACTTAAAGCTATTAAAAGGAAAACGCGTTGGTATTGTAGCGAACCAGAGCAGTGTGATTTTTAAAGATCCTCAACAAAAAACATACACGCATTTAGTGGATTCTTTACTTTGGCTAAACATTAATGTTGCCAAAGTTTTTTCTCCAGAGCACGGTTTTAGAGGGAAAGCAGATGCCGGTGAATTAGTTGATGATAGTAAGGACCTAAAGACCGGCTTATCCATCATTTCACTTCACGGGAAAAACAGAAAACCTACCAAGGAACAACTTAAAGATGTTGATATCGTAGTGTTTGATCTTCAAGATGTAGGTGTACGCTTTTACACCTATTTATCTACTTTGCACTTTGTCATGGAAGCTTGTGCAGAAGCTCATATTCCAGTGATTGTACTTGATAGACCAAATCCCAATGCACATTACATTGATGGTCCTGTTTTAGATATAGCCTACAAAAGTTTTGTTGGCATGCATCCTGTTCCACTGGTTTATGGCATGACTATTGGGGAATATGCTAAAATGATAAACGGGGAACTATGGTTAGAAAATAAGGTAAATTGCAATCTTACAGTGATTCCTTTAAAAAATTACACCCATCAAACCTCTTATAGTCTGCCCATCAAACCTTCCCCCAATTTGCCAAATGATAAAGCCATTAATTTATATCCTAGCCTAGATATTTTCAGAGGAACCTCTATTAATGCAGGGCGGGGAACTAATTTCCAAATGCAGTGTTACGGAGCTTCTTTCTTTCCAAAAAGTGACTTTAGTTATATTCCTCAGCCTAATGAAGGTGATAAACACCCAAGGTTTGAAAATAAAATTTGTTATGGAGTAGATTTACGAAATGAACCAACACTTCATAAATTCACTTTAAAATATATTATTGACGCCTACAATAAGACACCAAAAAATGAAACATTCTTTGGGCCGACATTTACGGTCCATGCTGGTAACGAAATTTTACAAAAACAAATAGAATCAGGTTTAACTGAAGATGAAATTCGTATAACATGGCAAGAAGATCTTGCGCATTTCAGGACAATTAGAGCCAAATATTTAATTTACGAGTAAGCAACCAAAAAAATAAAAATAACAGCTTAAATGAAAAAAATCATTGCATTCATCATGCTTGCTTTAAGCTCTTTTGGTTTTAGTCAAACTACTGATAAGCCTCAGGAGGTAAAACCAAAAACTGCAAAAAAACTAGCTCAAGAATTTTTAAAGGCAAATAACATTCCTGGAATGGCCATTTCAGTTTCCAGACACGGGAACCTAATTTGGTCAAAAGGTTTTGGTTATGCCCGTTTGAAACCAAAAAAACGAGTAAAACCACATAAGACTATCTTTAGAATTGCCAGTATATCCAAATCAATAACCGCCGTTGCATTAGCAAAATTAGCCGATGAGAAATTAATTGATCTAGATAGTAGTATTTATAAGTATTTGCCGGATTACCCAAAGAAAATCTATGATTTCACGGTACGTCAATTAGGAGGTAATATTGCGGGTATCAGACATTATAAGAATGACAGCGAATATGCTTTAAACAAAAAAATGAGCATTACGGATGGCTTATCACTTTTTAAAGATGACCCTTTATTATTTGAACCTGGCTCTCAATTCAATTATAGTTCACCTGGGTATGTTTTATTGAGTGAAATCATTCAAAAAACGGTCAGGATGCCTTATACAACTTTAGTGACCGATTCTATTTTCAGACCCCTAGGAATGGATCATTCCATGGTTGATGATTCAGATATAAAAATTCGTAATAAATCACAGTTTTATAGTTCTTCAGGAAAGAATAAACCAGTGGTAGCTAAACCGGTTTCAAATGGGTATAAAGCTGCCAGTGGTGGATTTTTATCTACTTCAGAAGATATCATCAAATTTGGAAACGAAATAATTAGCCCCAAAATATTATCCCAACATGGGGTTTCTGAAATTGTAACCAGTCAAAAATTGAATAATGGTTATAGAACTGGTTATGGCATTGGTTTTTCAGTTGAAAAATCAAAAAATGGCACTCCAAAATATTATCATACCGGGGGCGGTATAGGAGCTTCATCCATTTTATTAATTTACCCTGAAGAAGAACTTGTCATCACGGTACTCACTAATCTAACTGGGGTTAATATGAAAGAATTTGCAAATCAGTTAGAAGCATACTTTATGGATTAATAATGGTTGGCTTTTTATATTGTTGGAATGGCTGTTTTAATAAATTAGAAATTTGCCCATTTTCAACCTCATCAGGAAATACATCAACACCATATACCAGTTTTTCTCTATCTAAATGCCTATAGGTGCCTAATAAACGATCCCAAATTGAAAAAATATTTCCATAATTTGAATCTGTAAAAGGCAACACATAATGATGATGCACTTTATGCATATCAGGGGAAACCAAAAAATAACTCAGCGCTTTATCAATTCGCTTCGGTAACTTTATATTAGCATGTGTAAATTGTGTAGCCACTAAAGACATAGACTGATATAACATTACAATGCCCATTGGGACTCCAATAACAAATACTCCAAATAGAGTAAAAACAAACCGAATCACACTTTCCAAAGGATGATGTCTGTTTGCCGTGGTTGTATCTACATTGTGATCTGTATGATGCACTAAATGAATCATCCATAAAGGTTTTACTTTGTGTTCTATTAAATGCGGTAAATAAGCCCCGAAAAAGTCCATAAATAAAACACCTAAAATGATGTACAACCAAAGTGGCATTTGAGGTAACCAATTAATAATTCCAAAACTATTCGCCATGACCCAATCTGCAGACATTAACAACAGAAATGCCAAAACAAAATTGATAATAATTGTGGTTAGCGTAAAAAATAAATTAGGAATGGCATGACTCCACTTTTTATATTTGAATTTAAATAAAGGAACTGCCCCTTCTAATAACCAAAAAAACGTTAAACCACCTACCAAAATTAAGCTTCTATGAAAAGAAGGTATGGTCTCAAAATAATTTAAAAATTCTTGCATAGCACCTATCATTAATTTTTAAATATAAAAAAAGTAGTTCACTTTATCAACTTCTTCATCTCTTCAACAATATTGAACGCAGCCGGACAAATGGCCACATTTTTAAGTGTTAAGTTTGATATTTGCTGAAACTTTTTTCTATCTGTATGAGGAAACTCACTACAGGCTTTGGGTCTTACTCCATAGATGGAACAGTAATTATCAGCCCCTAAAAAAGTACAAGGTACACGCTGTAATACATAATCACTTTCCTCATCTATACGCAAATACTGATTAATAAATTGCTGTGGCTTCATCTTAAAATGTTTTGAAATGCGCTCAATATCCTTATCAGTAAACAATGGTCCAGTGGTTTTGCAACAATTAGCACATTCCAAACAATCGGTACGTTTAAACTCCTGTTCATGCAAATCCTGCATGATATAATCCAAATTCTTTGGCGCTTTCCTTTTTAGCTTATCAAAGAATTTTTTATTCTCATTATGCTTATCTTTGGCCAGCTTTGGGAGATTATTAATAAAGTCTTGCATGGTGTAAAAATACTATTTTTAATGAAGGATTTATTTGGACAAGCGCTTTTAGATTTTCAAAAAGGTAATTTTACTGAAGATATCATTACTTCCACCAATATTTCTGATGATGATATTCTTCCAATATCCTATCTTTTTAGAGCCTTTAAGGAGATGCCTAAGCTTGAACAAAAAGCGTTAGCATTAGCAAAAGGATCCATTTTAGATGTGGGTTGTGGCACGGGAAGTCATAGTTTATACCTTCAAGAAAAAGGGTTTCAAGTAAAAAGTATAGATATCTCAAATGGCGCCATTGAAGTTTGCAAACTTCGAGGTTTAAAAAATGTGGAAGTAAAAAATATTCTGGATGAAACAGGAACCTTTGATACCGTTTTACTCCTCATGAATGGCACAGGTATTTTTCAAGAATTATCACAACTTTCGAAATACTTAAAACATTTAAAATCATTACTCAATCCGAAAGGACAAATTTTAATAGATTCTTCAGATATAAAATATATGTATGAAGATGAAGATGGCGGATTTTGGATAGACGCACATGCCAACTATTATGGAGAACTTGATTATTTTTTAAGTTATAAAGGCAAAAATGAAACCCCAATGAAATGGTTGTATTTAGATTTTGATACTTTAAAATTAGCTTGTGAAACCATTGGACTCCACTGTGAACTCATTTTAGAAGGCGACCATTTTGATTATTTAGCGATGTTGTCTTTAGCATAAACGGATTGACCATCAATAAAAGTATTTACCACTTTTATATTTGGAATTTCGTTTGCAGGCGCTTCCATAATATTTTTATCTAATATGATGAAATCTGCAAATTTACCCACTTCAATGCTTCCTTTTTCCTGTTCTTCAAAATTTGAATAAGCCGCCCAAATAGTCATGCCTTTTAAAGTTTCTTCTCTTGTTAGGGCATTTTCCATTTGAAACCCTTCTTTTGGATACCCTTTTAAATCTTGCCTCGATACTGCGGCATAAAAAGTATAAAACGGACTCACATATTCCACAGGAAAATCAGTTCCTAAAGCAACTTTTCCATAATTATTTAATAAATCTTTAAAAGCATAAGCTCCTTTGATGCGTTCATGACCTAATCTATCTTCTGCCCAGTACATATCACTGGTGGCATGGGTTGGTTGTACCGAAGGTATGATATCATCAAATAATCCAAAATCTTCAGGAGAGATAACTTGAGCATGTTCTATTCTCCAGCGTCTGTCCTTTTTGCCTTCCAAAACATTTTTGTAAATATTCAGCACGGCATGATTGGCTGAATCTCCTATAGCATGGGTATTCATTTGATATTCTGAATTAGCAATACGTTTTGCATAGATATTGAAGGTTTCCAAATCAGTCAATAATAAACCAAAATGATTTGGCTTATCACTATAAGGTGAACGTAGTAATGCTCCTCGGGATCCTAAAGCACCATCGGCATAAAGTTTAAAAGAGCGCACATTTAGCTTATCTGTTTTAATGACACCTTTATTTAAATAATAATCCAGATTTTCTGAAGAACCTGAAACCATAGCATATACACGCATTTTTAAGTTGCCAGAATTTTGTAAACTATCTATTAGCTCAATGGCCTCAATCCCTAGACCGGCATCATCCACCGTAGTTAACCCGTTTTCAAAACAAATTTCTTGGGCTTTTATTATTGCACTAACTAAATCATTGCGAGTCGCCTTTGGCCAGTAATTCATCACTAAACTTTCGGCATTATCAATTAAGATACCGGTCAATTCACCATTTTTAATAACAACTTCACCACCGTCAATTTTACTCTCAATAGTTACTTTACCCAAATCTAAAGCAGCTTGATTACATAAAACAGCATGACCATCAATACGGGTTATTACAATCGGCGTCTCAGGAAATAATGTATTGAGCAAGGCATTATCAGGAAACTCCTTGACCTCCCAGTCATTTTGATCCCATCCTCTACCCATTATAAATTTGGTGTTGTTTGCTTTAGAAAACGCCACTATTTTATTGACAACCTCATCAAAACTCATGGTTCCAACTAAATCTACTTGCTGTGAATTAAACCCTAAACCAACAAAATGGCAATGCGCATCTATAAAGCCTGGAACAATAGTTTGTCCTTTGGCATCTATGGTGTTTGAAGATTCAAATTTTTCAGAAATCTCTGCCTCAGTTCCAACTGCCATAAATTTTCCATCTTTAATGGCAAAAGAACGTGCCATATCAAAATTGTTATTAACTGTATAAACAATAGCATTGGTCACAATTAAATCAGCTTGCTGTTTGGTTTTACAACTTGATAAAACAATGAGCAATAAGAGCATTGACATTTTTTTCATGATTCTGTTTATTAGTTATTTTTTATAAAAATAAAAAAAGCGCTCAAGTTATGAACGCTTTTAAAAAATTATTCAAATTATATTTTCTTAAAAATCAAATTTATAGGTTGCCCCAGCTAAAAACTGAATGCTTTGTACTGGAAAATTTTGCCAACGTTCATAACCTTTATTAGCTAAGTTATTGCCCTTTGCATATATTGATAGTTGCTCATTCACATGATAGCCTAAATGCAAATTGGCATCAAAATAACTCTCAAGCGTTACTGTAAATGGTGTGCTTATGGAACCATCATTTAAAAAGAACTGATCTTTTCTTTCTCCTGTATAAAATAAATTAGCACCGGTAAACCAATGTGCATCTATTTGATAATCCAAGAAAAGAGATCCTTTAATATCGGGCAAATTCCATGGTTCGTTTTGTGCGCCTGTGGCATAGCTAAAATATTCAGCTTTAATTCCTAATTTAAAATTTCTATTAACATCCACATTTATTTCCCCGGCAAAACTAAAAGTATTCACATCATCATAAACAATTCCAAATGAATTTCCATAGGAATAGTTTTGTGTAGTCGCAGTAATATTATTGTTTATAAAAAGTGCCTTATTTCGATCTGCAACATATCTCCCGCTTATATTATAACTCATATTACTTGACACCTTGCCTTGTAAACCAACATAAGCATTATACAATTGATCTGTTGGTCTTATGAAAAGTGTTGGTGAAACAAATGGGTTTTCAGAAGCAAAATCATAATATGAATTTTGGATTAATCCACCTTTTATGCCACCATAAGCTATTAAAATATCATTAACCAGCCTATAGGAAGCGGTCACATTAGGATAAATATAAAAATTACTTTCACTTGCTTCATTATCTCTTAAATAAAACAGTGATAGCCCCAAAGAGATACTCAAATCCTCCTGCTTAAATTCATATTTTGGTGTAACACCTATTTGAAAATTAGCATATTTTAATTCATCTGTTGTCATATAATTTCTATCAAAAGAACCTCCTAAATAATCAAACACAACATCCGTTGCAATTTCTTCTTGGTTAATAGGAATATCAAAAGTTGATTTCACAACAAATCTGTTTTCTCCTGAACCTTGATTATCACCAAAACGTCTGAATAAAAAACTTCCTGAATTAATATAAGTGTTTTCAAAAGTTACATCACTACCAAAGTGCGCTCCAAAAAATGAATGTCCGCCTTTTATATTATTAGCGATTGCTTCATCAACCATAGCTTGTGGTAATCCATACCAGTTATATTGTTGCTGTTGAAAACCACCTTCAACAGTCCAGGTTAAATCTCTTAACCTATTAGCATAATTTACATTGATTTTTGAGTCTGAAAATTTATCGTCTAAAAGTAAATCTGGAATACCCCCTTGTGAAGAATGATGACTAAAGTAACCGCCCACACTTTGCGATCGATTAATTGTATGATTTAAATAAACTTCACCCAAAATGGATGTATAGGTGCCAACTCCCAAAGAAGCATAATTATCATATAATTTTGAGGGCTTATCTTTCTCAACAACAGCAGCCTTTCCTTTTGCCGGTGTAAATGTTGAAGCGACCGGAAAAGAGAAAATGTTATATTTTATTTCCTTTTTAGTACTTGTTTCTTCATCATCAACAGATGGTACTTCTTTAACTTTAAAGGCATCTGCAATTGTTGGTGTATAGGGTTTCACAACGTTAATAACCCCAGTACTTATAGTGTCCTTTTCTTGAGAAAACACAAGTGTATTACTTAATGCTAAAACGGCTATTATTATTTTATTTAAGTGCTTTCGCATAGGTTTTTTTTGTTTGATTTGAAATATGATTGATGAAAATTTAATCTTTTGTTTTAATAGATGAATTCGTTTTTGATTCTTCAGCTTTTATGATATTTAATTCTGATTGGGCTTCAGATACTACCTCATCAAATTCTTTAAAATTTTCAATAACACTCTCTAAAATATATGTGGCTTGATAGGCATCCTTAAGCGCATAAAAATTCTTAGCCATCAAGACTAATCCTTTAGCACTATAAAATTTATAACCTGAAAAATCTTTAGCTAATTTTTGAACTGTCGTATTAGAAACTTCATATTTCCCTTCTTTATTCTTAAAATAGGCATTATAATATAGCGCTTCAGCAGCCATTTCGCCAGTTGCTACTTTTTCAACTTTTTCATAATTGCTTTTTGCTTTAACTCCATCTCCTGTTTTCATAGCGGAACGGGCTATAATAATATGGGCATCTGCTTCAATTT
This sequence comes from Flavobacteriales bacterium, assembly GCA_024643405.1. Lineage (GTDB taxonomy): Bacteria > Bacteroidota > Bacteroidia > Flavobacteriales > Flavobacteriaceae > Yeosuana. The sequence continues at coordinate 10,453 of JAHENA010000037.1, forward strand.
TATTATCAATTTTAGCATTTGATAATACTTTTTCAGCATAGGATACGGCCTCTTTATATTTCTCTAATTGATAATTAGCTTTCATTAAATTAGACTGTGCAAAAACTACATTTTGTGGAAAATTGGCTTCTTTCTCTAATCTTAATAATAAGGGCATGGATTCATTATAATTTTTACCTTCCAAATAAAATTGTGATAACCGCAGTAAAGCTTCTTCTGTAAACTCATTTTGAGATGCCTCGACCACATATTTATAATGTGGCGTTGCATTAGAAGTCAAAGCTTTTTTATAATACAATTGTGCTAAATAAAAATGAGCTTGCAAAGCATGTAATCCGTTTGAGAATTGATTGATGTAATTATTAAATTGGGTAATAGCCTTTTCAGTATTACTATCTAAATATTGTTTCTCCGCTGCTTCATATGTAGCATTATCTAAATCTGAATCAGATACTTCTACATAACCAAGTGTTTTAACCCAAGTGGCGTACTCATTTACACGACCTAAATCAATGTAAATTAACCTCGCAGTAGAAACTGCTTGAGCTGCTTCTGGCGTATTGGGAAAATCAACAGCTACTTTTTTAAATTTAGTTAAGGCTTGTTCATTTTGACTTGAATTATAATACACCAAACCTTGACGTAATAATGATTTTGACACAAAAGAACTCATAATGTATTCGTTATTTAAACGATTGTACATCTGTAACGCTTTGTCCGTTTGGTTTGCTTTTACATAAGAATTACCTAATTCATACATGGCATCATCCCGGAGTTTAGAGCTTTTATATTCAGAGATAAATTGCTCCAAATCAGAAATCTTTTTAGCATCCTGCCCTATATAGCCCGAACTTATTGCCTTTTGAAAAAAAGCATAATCAGAATCTATCTCATTGAGTTTATTAGCACTGGTATAAGCCGAAATGGCTTTACTATAATCACTTGAAACAAAATAAGCATCTCCTAAACGTAAATAAGCATCATTCAATCTAACTTTATCATCCTTCCTACCAGCTATATATTGATTAAAGTATTGAATGGCTGGTTCATAATTTTTAAGTTTAAAATAAGTGTATCCTAAATTATAATCTATATTCTTGAATTCAGGGGTCGACTTAGAAACCACTTGCTGTTCAAATTGTTTAAAACCAATCAATGCATCTTCATAATTGGTTAAATTATAATCTGTTTCCGCTTGCCAAAAAGTAGCTCTTGCGGTATATTTATCATTTCTCGGTTCTTTCAATGACTGGCTAAAAAGCACTTTTGCATCAACATATTTACCCTCATTATAAATTTCAATGCCTCTATAAAATGCGACTTTTTGATAAGCAACTTTATTTTCAAAACTCCTTTTTCCTTCTAATAATTTTAAAGCTTCAACATAATTTTTTGAGGTAATATAACTATCAATTAAAAGTGTTTCTAATTCTTCTTTATGAGTTGAATTTGGATACTTAGCCACATAGTCAGACAAAACCTGAGATGCGGATTGATAAGGGTTTCCAATTTCATAACTAATCTTGGCATAATTTAACCAAGCATCTTCTTGTATTTTTAAATCAAAACTCATTTGTGATGCGTTTCTAAATGCATTAAGAGCCTCTTGCTTTTTATTAAGATTAATATAACTTTCACCTAGATGATAATAGGCATTTTGTGCAGTGGCATCTTTGCCTCCAACTATTTTATTAAATTCTGAAATCGCCTTTTCATAATCCTTTTGTTTATAATAAGCATAACCTAATTGATAAAAATCTGTATTATTCCATTTTCCGTCTTTCCCTTTATACTTATTTAAATAAGGAATAGCTTCCGCATATTTTTCCAGGTTAAAATAACTCTCACCAATAATTTTGGATAGTTCAGAAACTTCATTGCTATCACTTACATCAAGTCTCTCTTTTGCTAATTCAATAGCCTTTTCAAATTTTCCCAATTTAAAATTAAGATCTGCTTGATAATAAGATAACTTCTCCTTGTATCTTTCCTGGTCACTAACCTGCTCAAAATAAGCGTTGGCTTGGTTATAATCATCGCCTTCATAAGCCATGAATCCAATATAATATTTGGCTTGAGACCCATATTCTTTGGAGTTTTCAACACGACTTAAGTATTTTTTCGCTTCTTTATTTTGTTTGGACGCAAATGCTGAATAGCCATTATTAAAATTAAATTTCTCAATTTCCTTTCCAGACAAAGCCTCTTCATTCACCTTTGCGTACCATTTACGGGCATATGCATATTTTGAATTTTCATAATAATAATCACCAACATCAACATAAGCCGTATTGCATTTAGTACTCGTTGGATATTTTTTTACAAAATTTTCAATTAATTTATCTGCATTTTGTTGATTTAATCTTACCGCACAATTTGCTATGTAATAAGCACAATCTGACTGCAAAACATCTTCCTTCGTTGTTTTTTCAATAGATTCAAACAACGATTGAGATGCCAAATATTGCTGGTTATTGTATAGTGTTAATGCTTTTTGATAATCTGACAAATCATTAGTAAAAACTTCTGATTGTTGCGCCCTTGATTGAAAGCCAATGATAGATATAGCACAAAAGAAAACAATGTTTTTAAAAGTCATTAAAATTGTGGTTTTAATTTAAAAATCAAAGATAAATTAATCTAAATCTTATAACGTAAGAATCATATTATAATTATAAACCGAGTTATTAAAACTTAAATAAAGCTAATTATGGTTCATTTATAACTAAAGTTTTAATGAACAGTTTTTAGGTTTTAACTTTTTAGTGATACATTTACAAACGCAAATATATCTTATACGTATGTCCAGTCCTATATTACAATTAAAAGAGGCTTCTATTTCACAAGGCGATAATTTAGTGCTTTCCAATGTTAACGTAGAAATCAACAAAGGTGAATTTGTTTATTTGATAGGAAAAACAGGTTCTGGGAAAAGTAGTTTCATGAAGATTCTTTATGGGGATTTAGTTCTTACTGAAGGAGAAGGACATATAGTGGGGCACAATTTAAAAAACCTAAAAGATAAAGATATTCCATATTTGAGAAGAAAATTGGGCATCGTATTTCAAGATTTTAAATTACTGATTGATAGAACTGTTAATGAGAACCTACTCTTTGTTCTAAAAGCCACTGGATGGAAAGACAAACCTGCTATGAATGCTAGAGTTGAAGAAGTTTTAAGCAAGGTAGGTATGAAAACTAAAGGCTTTAAATATCCACATGAACTCTCTGGTGGTGAGCAGCAACGTATTGCGATTGCAAGAGCATTACTGAATAATCCAGAACTTATTCTAGCCGACGAACCTACTGGAAATCTTGATCCACAAACTAGTATTGAAGTGATGGAAGTTTTGCAGGACATAAATAAACATGGAAATACTATTTTAATGGCTACCCATGATTATGCCTTGCTTTTAAAATATCCAAGTAAAACACTGAAATGTGATGAAAATCAAGTTTATGAAGTAGTGCAGAGAAGAGTTTAGACATGCTTTCTATTTTAATCCCAACATATAATTATGACATTACATCTTTAGTTTCTGAAGTTCATAAACAAGCTCAAAAAGCAGAAATTGATTTTGAAATTATTTGTTTTGATGATGGATCAAAAGCAGAAATTAATTCTAAAAATGACTCAATTAACCAATTAAATTCTTGCAAATTTAAAGAGTTACCTCTCAATATTGGTAGAAGTGCTATTAGAAACTTACTTGCTAATGAGGCTCACTATGAAAATCTTTTATTTATTGATGCAGGTACCTTTCCAAAAAAGGACACTTTTGTGAAGGATTATATTCCTTTTATGGCAAAGGAAGCTTCAAGTGGTGGCATGACTTATTTGGAAAAGGAGCCAGAACCCAAGTATAGACTGCGTTGGATATTTACAAAAAAAAGAGAACACAACACTTTATGTTCTTCAAATTTTATGATAAAAAAAAAAGTTATTTTGAATATTACATTCGATGAATCTTTAAAACAATATGGGTACGAAGATGTGCTCTTTTTTGAAACCTTAAGAAAAAATAATATTGATGTTTTTTCTTTTGATAATCCAGTAATTCATGACTGTTTAGATGATTGTTTAACTTTTTTAAAGAAAACAGAATTCGCCATTCAAAATCTCAAATTTCTTTCGGAAAATAGAAAGTTAGATAAAACGCAATCAAATATTTTAAAATACTATTACATTTTATCAAAATTAAAGTTTGTTAGTTTTACAACATTTTTATTTAAATTAATGAACCCTGTTTTAAAAATGAATCTTTGTTCTAAATTTTCATCATTGATTCTATATGATTTTTACCGACTTGGTTACTTTTGTTCCATTAAAAACAAGACTAAATGACTTTCTTTTCTGTAATAATTCCATTATATAATAAAGAAAACTATATAGAAGAAACCATTAAAAGTGTTATAAATCAATCATTTAATGATTTTGAAGTTATCATAGTGGACGACGGAAGTACTGATGACAGCTTAAAACTCGCTTCTCACTTTCAAGATTCAAAAATTACTATTATTAAACAAAAAAATCAAGGGGCTTCAGTAGCTAGAAATAAAGCCATAGATGCGGCAAAAGGCAAATACATTGCCCCTTTAGATGCAGATGATATTTGGCACAAAAATCATCTTTCAGAATTAAAGAGCTTGATTCATTCCTTTCCAGATGCTGGTTTGTTTTGCAATAATTATGAAATTAAACTTCAAGATAATTTTATTATAAAAGCAAATTTTAATTTTAATTATGGCACAGATCATCTAGAAATACCAGATTTTTTTGATGCCAATATTATTAATTATATTCCATCATCTTCTTCTACCGCCTTTTTAAAATCTTCGTTTATTGAACTTGGAACTTATGATACCAGTTTAAGAACCGGACAAGACCTTGATTTATGGATTCGATTTGCTCTTAAATACAAAGTAGTATTTAATCCAACTGTCACGATGGTATATAATAATCATGATGAATCAAGTCTCTCTAAGAGTAATTATAATTTAGACCGATATAATTACATTGCTAACTTCAACTCAGAAGAAAAAGAAAATCCTTCTTTAAAAAAATATTTAGATGTTAATAGGTATGCTGTAGCTTTAAGATGTAAAGTAAATAATGAAAAAATATTATTTAGCAAGTTAAAAGGAGAAATTGATTATAAAAATTTAAATTTAAAACAAAAGTTTCTAATTAATACACCTTCTTTTGGACTAAAACTTATCAAAAGGTTTCAATCATTCCTAATCAGCAAAAAAATCTATTTAACCGCATTTAAATAATTAAAAAATCACTTTAGAAGGTTTTTCCATTCTTTAGAAATCTTTTGAATCGAAAACTGATTGACACTGCTTGTCGCATTTATTTTACATTGTGTGTGCAGCGATTCGTTTTCAACTAAAATATTAAAGGCTTCTGATAAAGCATTAACATTATAATTTTCTACTAATAGACCATTCAAATTATGCTGAATAATTTCTTGGGGACCAGATTTACAGTTAACAGAAATCACTGGAGTTCCACAAGCTAAAGATTCAATTAAAACCATGGGGAATCCTTCATACCTGCTTGTTAAAGTACAAAACTTTGCATTTTTAACATATGGAAATGGGTTTTTGAGAAAAGAGATGAATTTTACACTATCTTCAATTTGTAAATCTTTGACCATTTTTTTTACTTTTAAAGTATCTTTCCCTTCTCCCATTATGTATAATTTGATTGCTTTGCTCATCAAAACAGATTTTTTATAAGCCTGTAAAAGCAATTCAAAATTTTTAACAGAATCATCAATGCGCCCATAAAACATGACATAATTATCTTTTATTCCAATCTTTTCATTTGATTTATTTGTAATCTCTTCTATATCAACCGGATTGTAAATTTGAGTACAATTTTTAAATCCATATTTTGACACAATCATCAGTTGAATTTCTTTACTAACAGCAATTAGTTTAAAGTTTTTCTTGTAGAGTAATCTTGCTAAAACAATGGATTCTGGCAAATAATTTAATAGATTATAGCTATGAACCATGGATATTATCCTGTTCGCTTTAAACACATAATGGTAAATTATAAATTCTTTAAAAAATTGGCTCCTTGGTCTATTATCAATAATAATGTCAAATGAATGCTCTTGAAAGTATAATTTTAAAATTTTAAATTTTTTGTAATTAGAACGATTCCCTTTTAATTTTTCCTCCAAATTAAATAATGTGCCTCTAAACTCATATTCCATTTGATTTTTAGTAATTAGAATATGAACGTCATAATTTAAACCAGATAGTATTATTGAAAGCAAAGCACTAAATCGCTCAGCGCCTCCGGCACCTAAGGATGTAGTAACAATACATATTCTTTTCATAGATTGTTTTTTAAAAACATAAAAATCGAATTAGGAAAAAACTATTTAAAAAAGGTATCATAATCAATCGTGTCCTTTATGATTCTTTTTCGCTCCTTAAAATGTTGATTAAAAATACTACGCGTTGAATCTACTTCTACACTTTTAACCTGGCATAAATCTGCAATACTATGAAATAAATCATCCGTCATGTACTTAACATCTTCATTAACATAGATTTTCTTGTGATTCTTAAAATCTTCTGAAAGCCAAATAAACATTGGGATTTCATAAATGTTTCTAGTTATTATCTCATCAGCCGAATGTCCAAAAAAATCTATTTCATCAAAAACTTCTTCTCCATGATCAGAAAAATAAAAAACAAAGCTACTCGCAGAAAGTTTTTTGGTTAATTCAATCACTTCTCTAATAATATAATCTGAATACCGTATTGCATTATCATAAGAATTAATTTTTTCAAAAACTTCCTTGTTATTAAATTTTGTTCTTGGGGTGTTCTTAAAATAATTATACCCTTTGGGGTATCTTTTGCTATAATCAATATGAGCTCCAATCATCTGCAAAAAAATAACCTTTTTATTGCCTTCCTCTAAAAATACTTTCTTTAATTGTTCTACGAGATCTTGATCAAAATTAGTAGTTTCATTGGAGTGCTTTGAATTCAAAAAAAACGACTTATAAGCACCTAAACCTATTTTAGTTACTTGGGTATCAAATATGCCTACGGGCCGCTGGTTTGAAATCCAATAAGTTTTAAAATTTGCTTGATTTAACAACTGAATAATAGAACCCTTATATTTGATTTCTGTGTTTTCAAAATTACCTAAAGTTAATCCCTTCGTGAGAGATCCTATGGTATATGTATGAGGACTAATAACATTATTATAGATAAGCATGTCGTTCTTAATTTCTTCAAGTAATGGGGTAGTATCTCTATAATAATTATAAATTCCCATATGAGACCTAGAAGTAGATTCTCCAATAATAATAATATATACTTCCTTTTCACTTATAATAGATGTTCTAGTCACGTTTTCAAAAGCGCCATTTTTATTGATTCTATAATCATTAAAATTTTTAGAATCCAAATAATATTCAATACTAGATTTAATTATTAAGTAGGGAAGATTATAAATAATTAAAGCAGATACTTTTAAAAAAATGAGTATTCCCACAAAACCTACTAATATGCTGGCTTTATGTGCTTTTGAAATTTGCAAATCATTATAACTTTCTTTTTTTATTATTCTTAATGAAATTAATGTTACAATTAGAAACAAAACAGTCAAAACAATAATTTGTCCGTCTAAATAAGAACTAATAAACTCCTTAATTTCATTGGTGTTAGATTCCAATGCAATGAAAATAGCTGATGAACTAAAAAATGATTTAAAGAGATAATAATAAACTGTTTCTAAATAAATGGAAATAGAAAAAACTACATAAATAGTAATAAAATAATATTTATATAGCTTCTTCCATCTTATAAAATACAAGGGACAAATAATTGTTGCTGCAAATAAAATATTTTCTAATAAAACTGAGAAAATTCTCAAACTAATTCCTTCAAAAACAAACTCAAATAAGAATACTAATAAAATAAGGTAACCAAACTTTAAAAATATTTTAAAAAATTCTCTCATAGTATGTAAAGCAGCATTCAAATCTATTTCATTAATTAAATTCTCTGTTCTCTCCAAAAAAACTATTCCTCATTATGTAAAGTACCACTAATAAATATATAATATACCTCGCAAAATGCGCTATAACAATGCCCTCTGTGCCATAAATATTAATGAAATAGACTGAAAAAATATAAAACAAAAAAACGGATAATAACTCTGTGAAAACAAAATATCCAATTTGTCTTTTTGCCAAAAATTGATAAGAAAGAACTATTCCTATAAATTTTATAAAATCACCTAATAATTGCCATCTAAACAAATTGGCCATAGCTAAGAAGTCCTCTGTGTAAAGCGACCTAATCAGAAAATTTCTAAATACATACACAAAAAGCATCCCAAAAATAATTAGGGGTAGTAACATTTTATATATCATGGTTACCTCTTTTCTAAATTCAAATGAATTCCTGATATTTGAATATTTAGGCAAAATATACAAAGGAAAAATGGCAGCCAAAAACTGCATATAAATCTTTGACATGGAAGTCATAGCTGTCCAATAACCAGCATCAGATTTACCGACACTTTTTTCAATCAAGTTTCTTATAAAAACATCCGTGACATTTATAAAAAAAACAACAATTAGGGTCATAAAACTGTATGATAGTAATTTATTTTTAAAACTTGAACTTGAAAATAACTTAGATAAATTAATATATACCATACTTTCCTTCGAAAAGAAAATAAGATAACTCATGAACTGAATTATAGGAATGATACAAACTGCTAACAAAGCACCCCCTATTCCATTTGTAATTGTTAAAATCACTATTACCAACGTGCTTACTACTATTGCAAATAAATTTAATCTTGAGTATAATTTATATTTTGAAAGACTGTTTATTAAAGACCCTAAAATGGCATTTATTCCAACGAATGGAACTAAAAAGGAAAGAATTTTAAATACATACTCATAATTACCGTCCGTTCCAAAAATGAAATCATTCAATAACTCTGAACAAAAAAACAAAATTACAAAAGAGATAAGGCTAGCTATTACGGCAAAAATAAAAGTTGTTGAAAAAAGATTATTGAGTTGATTCTTGTTATGCTTGTTTTCAGCAATATATTTCACCAATCCATTGGAGGTTCCCAAAATTGAAAATTGTTCAAGAAAGCTTATAATATTTTTTAAATCACCAACTTGGGCAATTCCATCCGCCCCTACATATATTGCAAAGATTTTTTGCGTAATTAATGAAAAACCCATTCTTACCGCAACTAAAAAGGCATTAGCTGAAGTAATCTTAAATAACAAATTATTCTTTATAAAGCGAGGTATATTCAATAATGCTTATTGATAATATTTTTTTAAATAAATCTATTTTTCAGTTTCAAGCCCAAAAAGCGAACTACCGAATATTAATAAAACAACACCAAAATATAGCAAATAACTAATAAAATGGGCCATTACAGCACCTTTTATACCATATAAATCAATCAAGTAGATGCTTGTTAAATACACCAAAATTACTAAGAACGCTTCGGTGACTATATAATGCCAGAACATTTTTTTAGCCAAAAACTGATAGGCAATGACTAGTGATAAAACTTTTACAAAATCACCCAGCAATTGCCAGAAAAATAAATCCTCAACAGGTTGAAATTCATTTGAAAATACTCCTAGTACGATATAACGTTTTAAAAAGTAAATAATAACCAAACCTAACCCAAAAATTGGCATTACCGTTTTGTAAAAACTAAAGACCTCCTTTCTAAACTCCTTAATACCATCAATTTCACTAAACCTAGGTAAAATATAAAGTGCCATTAGAGAACTAACCAGCATTAGGTAATACTTAGAAATTCTAGTCATGGCTTCCCAAAAGCCTGCATCCTTATAACCAATATTATCAATAATATAATTACGAACAGCTAATAAAACCAAAGGTAAAATAACAGCAGAAAACAGAGCCATCATGGTGTATGAGCTCATTCTTTTCAAAAAGCTAAAACTTATTTCTTTAACAGAAATCAATCCAATTAAACTTCGTCTATTTATTATAGCCACTAATGTGATTAAACAGATTAATGATTCTGAAATAGCAACAGAAATTAAAGCACCTTGAATTTTATTCTGATAAATTAATAATAAAGTAATAGCAACAACCAAAATTTGACCTATTATGTTTATTACAATAAGCATTTTATAGTTTGAAAAACCATTCATTATTGAAAAGGAAAACATATTCAACGCATAAAATGGCAGCACAATTGCGAAAATTTTTATGACATATGGATAATTATTATATGTTGGAAAGATAATATCATTAATTGTGTCGGCATTAAAATAACAAAAAAAGGATACTGAAATTGTAGCAATAAAACCAATGTAAAAAACAGTCGATAGTGCTTTACTTAATCTAACAGTATTGTCCTTAAACTCAGCAAAATATTTTACTGCTCCATTATAAAACCCTAAAATAGAAATAGTTTGAAATGAACTTACAAAATTTCTTAAATTACCAATTAGTGCTAAGCCTTCAGCTCCAATAAAAATAGCAATAGCTTTTGAAGTTAAAATTCCGGCAATTATTTTAGTAATTAATGATACCGTTTGTAAAGACGCTACTTTAACTAAAACATTTTTGTTTATGTAAGCTATTAATTTCTTCAATTAATATAATTATTTCTTAATTATGGAGAAAACAGATATTTATTACAAAAATTGTATGAAATCTGAAAAATTATATATTTTCAATTAATCCAAATATACAAAATCATTTTAAGCAGATTCCTTTAAAAATGCTTATGATTCATATTTTAATCCAAATTAAAGAATCTAATTTTTCTTAAAAAATAAATAGTAAATATTAATCCCAAAAATTATGGTATTGGTAATAATAATAGGTTTTGATATAGGTTCAAGCAAAAAACCATAGAGCACAAAAACTAAACAACCTAGGGAGTTAACTAAACGCAGTTTAACAACTGATTTCATTAAAAAAGAAATCAATACAGTTGTCATGGCTAAATACCCAACCCATTCAGTTATTGAAATTCCAAATACATCCATATTCTAAATTGGGTTATTCGAATTTAAATCCCCTTTTTACGTTTTCTTTCTACCTCAGTTAAGTATATTTTACGTAAACGTAAATGTTTAGGAGTCACCTCAACATATTCATCTTTTTGAATATATTCCAATGCTTCTTCTAATGAAAATTTAATAGCAGGAACAATTTTTGCCTTATCATCTGCACCAGAAGAACGCACGTTACTTAATTTTTTCGTTTTCGTAACATTAACAGTCATATCATCACCACGAGAATTCTCACCAATAACCTGACCTTCATAAATATCCTCTCCCGGATCCACAAAAAACTTGCCTCTATCTTGTAATTTATCAATTGAATAAGGAATCGCTTGACCTTTTTCCATAGACACCAAACTTCCGTTTTGACGCTCTGGAATACCACCTTTTAAAGGTTGATATTCTTTAAAACGATGTGCCATAATAGCTTCTCCTGCAGTTGCTGTTAATAAGTTATTACGTAAACCTATAATTCCTCTTGATGGAATCATGAACTTACAAATCATACGTTCACCTTTGGCTTCCATACTCAACATCTCCCCTTTTCTCATAGTAACCATTTCAATCGCTTTACCTGAAACTTCTTCTGGTAAATCAATGGTCATTTCCTCAATTGGCTCACATTTTACACCATTAATTTCTTTGATGATAACTTGCGGCTGACCTATTTGAAGTTCGTAACCTTCACGACGCATGGTTTCAATCAGAACAGATAAATGCAATACACCTCTGCCAAAAACTAAAAACTTATCAGCACTTTCTGTTTCACTTAAACGCAATGCTAGGTTTTTCTCAAGTTCTTTATACAAACGTTCTTTTATATGGCGAGAAGTCACAAATTTTCCGTCTTTTCCAAAAAAGGGCGAATCATTTATTGTGAACAACATACTCATTGTAGGTTCATCTATTGCAATGGTTTTTAAGGCTTCCGGATTTTCAAAATCAGCTACTGTATCCCCAATTTCAAATCCTTCCAATCCTACTAAGGCACAAATATCTCCCGCTTGAACCGATTCTACTTTTTTACGCCCTAATCCCTCAAAAACATGAAGTTCTTTAATTTTAGACTTTGTGATTTTACCATCTCTTTTAACTAAAGAAATATTCATACCTGTCCTCAATTCACCACGTTGTAAACGACCGATTGCAATTCTACCAGTAAATGATGAATAATCTAATGACGTAATTAACATTTGAGTAGACCCTTCTTCAATTTTTGGTGAAGGAATATGTTCAATAACCATATCCAACAATGGCTCTATAGTCGATGTTGGTTTCTTCCAGTCATCACTCATCCAGTTATGTTTAGCCGACCCATAAACGGTAGGGAAATCTAACTGCCATTCTTCAGCACCTAATTCAAACATTAAATCAAATACAGATTCATGTACTTCTTCTGGAGTACAGTTTTCTTTATCCACTTTGTTAATTACCACACATGGTTTTAAACCTAAATCAATGGCTTTCTGCAATACAAATCGGGTTTGTGGCATTGGCCCTTCAAAGGCATCTACTAATAATAAAACACCATCAGCCATATTAAGTACACGCTCTACTTCACCACCAAAATCGGCGTGACCAGGCGTATCAATAATATTAATCTTCGTGTCTTTATATATCACCGAAACGTTTTTTGAAGTAATAGTAATACCTCTTTCGCGTTCCAAATCATTGTTATCAAGAATTAAATCTCCTGTATTTTCATTGTCACGAAACAAATGACAGTGATACATGATTTTATCAACCAAGGTGGTTTTTCCATGATCTACGTGTGCAATGATTGCAATATTTTTTATATTAGCCATAATAGTGCCTTATTTTAAGCGTGCAAAGGTAATTATAAATAATGGATAAATGATACATTACTTCTTTTTTGGGTATTCCTTTTTTTGAAAGATAAAAAAAGGGCGCGCTATTCACTGTATCTTTCTTGTTATTAACACATTAAAACAAGAAAGGATGCCGTTTCTATCACTAATACAATTAAAAATCAAAATTCCTTTTCATGTAACACAAATGACTTAATAATTAAGTTTTAATAGTATCTTTGCTCAGAAATAATAAGAAACCATCTCATTTATGACACTTAATGATGTCCCGAAATTAAAATACACCAATTCCAATAACTTTTTCTTGTTATGTGGCCCATGTGCTATTGAAGGAGAAGATATGGCTTTAAGGATTGCTGAAAAAGTAGTTAAAATAACCGATTCACTTCAAATTCCATACGTGTTTAAAGGTAGTTTTAAAAAAGCCAATCGTAGTAGAATTGATAGTTTTACGGGAATTGGAGATGAAAAAGCCTTAAAAATACTTCAAAAAGTTTCTAATACTTTTGACGTTCCTACAGTCACTGACATCCATGAAATATCTGATGCCGCTTTGGCTGCACAATATGTTGATGTATTGCAAATTCCTGCGTTTTTAGTACGCCAAACAGATTTAGTAGTCGCTGCTGCCAAAACAGGAAAAGTGGTTAATCTTAAAAAAGGTCAATTCATGAGCCCCGAAAGTATGAAACATGCCGTTCAAAAGGTAAAAGATGCTGGTAATGAGAAAGCCTGGATTACTGACAGAGGTACTATGTTTGGATACCAAGATATGATTGTTGATTTTAGAGGCATCCCAACCATGAGGGCTTTTGCTCCTACGGTTCTGGATGTAACACACTCTTTGCAACAACCCAATCAGATGAGCGGAGTTACAGGAGGCAGGCCCGACATGATAGAAACTATTGCCAGAGCTGGTGTGGTTAATCATGTAGATGGCTTATTTATTGAAACCCATTTTGATCCGGCAAATGCTAAAAGTGATGGCGCGAATATGTTGCATCTTGATTATCTGGAAAAACTTTTAACTAATTTAGTTAGCATAAGAAAAACCATTAACTCACTTTAAGTTTTTTTTACAAAACATTGTTCAAAAAAAATACCCCACCTCAGAAAAAATGGATAAAATTTAAATTGATTTTTCTAAAGTTTTCGGTTCAGGTATATTAATTCCCAAATCAAATACTGCTTTACTTCAAAAAGACATGCATGACGAATTTCATTTGGCAGGCCTTGGTACTTCAATCAAAGCTCTATTTAATTTAAACTTTTTTAAACATTTCTTTTTTGAAGCCGATTTAAAAGGAGGCTATTTGGATATGCCTAATATATGAACAACAATGAATCCTCTCTGCTTGTGGAATTTTTAATATTTAAACAAATCTAAAATTACTTTTTATTTCTAGGTAATGCCTCTTCAGGAAATGGGAATAATATAGTAGAATTCTTTTCTGCAGCAATATTAGATAATGTTTGATACAATCTTAATTTTATGGCTGAAGGAGATTGATCTATAAGTTTACCTGCTTCTAATAACTTTCCGGCAGCTTGTTCTTCAGCTAATGCCAAAATGATTTTTGCACGTCTGGATCGCTCTGCTTCAGCTTGATTTGCCATCATGCGTTTCATGTTTTCAGGCAATTGGATGTCTTTAATTTTCACATCAATGATATCAATCCCCCAACCCTTCGTTTCCACCTCAACAATACTCTTAATATTTTTACCCATCTCTTCACGTTTAGACAGAATAGTATCTAATTCAACCTTTCCACAAACATCGCGCAAAGCTGCTTGAGATAACTGAGTAATCGCAAAATTATACTCTTCCACTTTAAGAACGGCTTTTTCGGGATCAATGACTTTAAAAAATACCACACCATCAATACTACAGGGCACATTGTCTTCGGTCATCACTTCTTGAGAAACTATGTTTATTGTGATTACCCTAATATCAACTATTTGAATGGAATCCACCAATGGGATTATCCATCTAAATCCAGGCTGTAAGGTTTCAACGTATTTACCAAACCTAAATTTTAAAGCGCGCTTATATTCAAAAATAATGCGAATTCCAGATAATAGGAAAACGAAAAAAACAGTAAAAAGGATTAAAGGTGGAAACATGACATATCGTTTTTAATTCACTAAATAAAAGGTCTTATAATATCACCCTTTTTTATAAATTAAACAATGACATTTGTCATGTAACATGAAACCAATCAATTAAATATTAGAGGTTTAGGGAAGGTTTTTTATTAAAGAAGTAGGTAGCGTTCATTACTCCAAACCATCAACATAATCCTGCAAATAAGAAAACCTTTCTGTTAGTTTTCCGTTTTCAGTGATTCTGGCACGTTTTAAAATACCCTCCTTATCGTTATTAAAAAATGCCGGGATAACATGCTGCAAAAACATAGTTCCAAAGCCTTCACTGGCATCTTTAGGAAGTTCGCAAGGCAGATTATCTACTGACATTACCGTAATGGCATTTTTGTTTTTATAATCAGTTTCTTCTCCGGTTTCCTTATCATAACCAAAAACAGGGTCAGCAATAGTGGATGCTTTAATAGTTGTAGCGATAGGACCATTAACATCACAGCTAATATCTGCCACAACTTTAATATTAAATTCTGGCGATTTTACGTCTTCTTTGGTATAAAACTTAGGGGCTCCGTTTCCATAAAAATGACCTGCAATATAATAATCAGTCACCTTTGCAAAACGCATAAAGTCTGACACATACTCTTGTGGATTATCAAAAAAATCAAACACATCTTTAACTGTGCCATCTTTGCGTTTATTATAATCCAACACATCAATTTTACAATAGACAGGTTCACTAAATGTTTTATGTAAATAGTCTTTTACAGTCACACTTTTTAAGTGCATCCCGTCAAGCATTTCTTGAGCTCCATTGGCGACTTTCCCACTTCCTGTTAAAAGAATTTTAATATTAGAAAGTTTTATATTCTTTAATTCGTCAATTAATTTCTGCTGATCATGCAATTTTTCTGCTTTGGGCAATTGGTACAAATCATATTTTAAACCCCATGCTCTAAACCCGTTATAAGTCCCTACAATTCCTGCATACCTACCAAAACCAATTAAACGAAATCCTTTCTCATTCACTATGGTTTCATGGTCATATAGCTCAATGTTTTTATCTAATATAGCTTTAAGAAGCTTTCTATTATAGGGCTGCTTTTTTATGGTATGGGAAAAGAAAAAGTATTTTTTGTTAGGTATAAGATATTCAAGCGGTACTTCTTTAACGCCAATAAGAACGTCACAATCACTTATATTATTCGTTACTTCAAAGCCAGCATTTTTATAGGCTTTATCCGAAAACACGCGTATATCACTTGATTCGACAATAAATTGGGATTCTGGAAATGCTTTCAGGGCTTTTGATAAACCGGTTGGTGAAAAAACCACACGTCTGTCTGGTGGATTTTTACGCTCTTTTATAATGGCGAATTTGATGCTCATATATTGAATTATTTAATAGCTATTAGTAAATAGCTGCCAATTTTTTGTTTGGTATAAATTTTGTACTAAAGTAATTGGATTTGGACGGTTATACAAACTTTTTGATACCTTTGCAATCCGCGTTAAGGATTAAAGCGACATCCTTTTGCTTTTGCAAAAGATATAGCTGAAAGCCTGACCCTTTAGGGGAACGCCCACATACAATAATTAATGGGGTCGACTGGTTTTGACAGCGAGATTAATTAAACTGTAAGCACGTCGTGTAATGACTTTGAAACACGTAAAAGGCTAGGTCAAAATTTAAACGGCGAGAATAACTACGCTTTAGCTGCTTAATCTGAATAAAGTAAGATAAGCCTCGTCCTACTAGGTAGGAGAGCTAAATGTCTCTAGAAAGCCTTGGTTAGCGGCGGTCTGTATAGAGGCATCGTAAAAGTTAACATAGATGGGGTAGCGCTTTGATGCCCTTTTGAAACTAAAAAGCTAAGTTGTAAGTAGAGTGTTTTTAATCAGCTTACAAACAAAAATCATGAAAAAACTAAGCGTGTAGAAAGCTTTTTGGTTACTTGTTTGGACGAGAGTTCGATTCTCTCCGACTCCACAAAAACCTCTGTAATAATTGATTTTACAGGGGTTTTACTTTATAAATAACGATTTAGCATACATCATTTTTGTTAAGAATAATTCTTTTTTTTAGTCACAAAACTTGAATAAAGCAAAAATCAAAAAGGGGCTCAAATTGAGCCCCTTTTTTTTTAAACAACCATTAATTTACTATAAATTTCTTGTTGATTATAACCCCATCAACATCCATTCTTATTAAATAAATCCCCCTTTGTAAGGCATTAACACTTTTTGTAATAGAACCATTTTTAATATTTGAAGGTTGTATAGTGAACACTTCTTTTCCTAGGATATCAAAAACTTTAATTGGTTTACTAACTTGTATATTTGATCCGAACTTAATCGTAATTTTATCATTTGTTGGAACCGGATACACTTTTATTTGAGCGTTAAGTAACTGAAGGTCATT
>JAHENA010000117.1 GCA_024643405.1 Flavobacteriales bacterium
CCGGGTACAGATGCCTGGTTTATAACCAGTAATTTAGATGCTTTAAAGCATGTGGGCCTAAGGCCTTCAAGAAAAATACATTTAATGAATGCCAAACTGGAAGCGCGTTTAGTTAAATACGTGATGTATGAAGGTAGTAAAAAAGGGAAGTATTTAAAGTAAATATTTGAGGATACGCTTATCGTGTTTGTGTCTGATTTCGTTGCGTGAAAATCCGAAGCAATGAACTATACACGGTGTTGTGGCTAGTTATTTATAATCTGTAAACTTGTTTAATTGGCAATTTTTGAGTTTTATTTCTGTAAATTCTATTTTAGAATAAGCTTTTTAGTGGCTTTTCCTGACTTGGTAACCACTTGAACAAAATACAATCCTGAAGCCAAATGTGATGTTTTTACAATGTGCGTATTACTAGTTTTAATGATTTGACCTTGGTTGTTATAAATATAAACTCTTTCTAAAATTTGGTTATTTAGTAATTCTAAAGTAAACTGATTTGTTGCTGGGTTTGGATAGAGTTTAACGCCGAACAAGTTTGATTCTTCTAACGATAATAAAGCGCTTAAATCATAAACTCGTGCATGACCAGCATCTGCTTCGTTGCCATCGTTTTGAGGTGCACCAACTATCAAGGTATTTCCATCACTTGATAATTCTAGACTACTTCCAAAATCATCATCCACTGCTTCTTCATTAATATCTACACCCAACTGTGTCCAGTCACCAGAACTATTTTCATATATGCGTGTTATTGACCCACCAACGACAACTTTTGTTCCATCTTCTGAAAGACTTGTTTTATAGCCATAAAAGTTATATTCGCTTTCAATATCATTACCTAATTGCATCCAATCAACTTCTATATTTTCATATACACTAATATAATTGTTACCTCCTATGGCTATTTTAGAACCATTATCTGATAAACTAACATCACGTATTAATCTTTCAAAGTTCCCAGAAAAAGGACTGCCTACTTGAGTCCAAACATCAGATATATTTTTATAAACTTTTACATAACCAAAATCTGTCATCCAAAAAAAATCCCAATCTCCATAACCAAAAACGGCGACCGTAGAGCCATCTGCAGATATTGATATTTTGTTTAAATAAGATATTTGCGTATTTATATAATTTTCTATTGCAGTCCAAGTCCCGGAAATATTCTCATACATATGTAAATAACCAGGTCTTCCATATCCAGATTCCCAAGTTCCTCCCCGGTTTTCAGCAATGGCGAGAATGTTACCGTCGTCAGAAATACTTACATCTATACCAAAGCTAAAATTAGTATGAAAACCGTCTCCATCGATATATTCTGCTTCTCCAATTAAGTCATCTCCTATTGGAGTCCAAACATCACTTATATTTTCAAATACGCGCACATAACCTGCTGTTTCAGCATCTGGACTGCCTATAGCAACAATAGAGCCGTTACTAGATAAACTTACACTGCTTCCAAAATGATCACCAGAGGAATCTCCAAAAATAGTATTTCCTATTTGTTCCCATTCGCCAAAACTATTTTCAAAAACACGGACATAATTACCGCCAGGCGCACCAATAGCGACTATAGTTCCATCACTAGAGATACTAACATTTCCAGAATTGTCTCCAGCGGCTAAACCATCAATATCGTTTCCTATAAGAACTTGGCTAAATAAAAACAAAGGGGAGAACATGAAAATTATTAAAAGTCTCATAATAAAAGCTTTTTATACGTTAAAAATTATTTTTCTTACTTCTGTTATTCAATTTAGCTATAAGACTTTGAGTTTGTCTTATAGAAAAATCTAAAATGGTTGAAATTTTCAATCATTTTATTGAACAAATCACGCATGGCATCACATTAGATGCCTATATAGCATTGACATTGTAATAAAAGTGTTCGTTTTTATTGGATATAAGAGCTAACAGTTAATCTTTAGGAACTGGTAAATAATTTGTTCGCAAAAACGCATTATATCGTGCCTCATGGCGATATGGATCAAACTCACTTCTTGCATTGGTATATAATACATTATCATCAAATCGTGATTGCTCCAAATAATAATACATCGAGTCTTTGTCTTTTAAAACCGCGTGAATAATGGCTCTATTAGCACGCCACATTAATAAAACACCGGTTCCGTAGGGATATTTTTTATTGATACTATCCACTTTTTTACGATTCCCTAATTTCGCGTAGGTAAGGGCTTGTATTAAATAGTCGTTGGTAAGTAGGCTGTCTTTTGATACCTCCAAAGTTTTTTCAGAATCGCCCTTTAAATAATAGTAGTACCATAAACTATTTAATTGAAATCTCTTATTGAGTGAAGATTTGAAATTTTCCAATTGCATAAATTGATAGGCTTCTTTAAACTGTTTATCTTCTATCAACATGTTTATATATGGTAATACATTAACTAACTTCAAAGAATCTATCTTACG
Source organism: Flavobacteriales bacterium (assembly GCA_024643405.1). Lineage (GTDB taxonomy): Bacteria > Bacteroidota > Bacteroidia > Flavobacteriales > Flavobacteriaceae > Yeosuana. The sequence goes on from JAHENA010000117.1 coordinate 2,431, forward strand.
GGCTTTTTTCATATACTCAACAGCCGTATGATTATCATTTAAGATAGCATTAGAGGCATAGGCTAACTCACTATAATATAAATCATTGTCTGAATCTTTATTTTCTTTATCCTTCAGATAAGAAATTACCTTGGTCCAGTCTTTATTTTCATAGGCAATGATTTTATACTCAAAGGTTCGAATTAGAAAATCGTTTAATTGAAACGCATTGTTTTTCAAAAATATTTTTGCTTCTTCTGTTTTGTTATTATATATCAATGCACGCAAATAACCCATGGCTTGTAATGGTGAAATAGGATCTAATTGTTTTGCTATATCTAATTGCTCTAGACATTTTTTAATATCAGGATTTGGTCTTAGCTGATAGTTTAATGCGCATTCTATATGGGTTAGCGGATCATTAGGATTTAAAGCCAGAGCTTTTTCATAATACTCTGTTGTTTTATCCCAATCAATATATTGAGACAATGCAGCTTTTACAGCCCAAGCTCTATATGTGTTTGGGTTAATATATAATGCAGAATCGACATATTTATGTGCTAATTCTATGCCATCAAAAGCATTAATAGCACTGAATCCATGGTAACGTGATAATTGCCTATAAGCATGAGCTATTTCAGCATGAGCTTCTGCAAACTTTGGATCTAATTTAATGGCTTGTTTATTAAATTCTATGCTTTTCCATAAATCTTCCTTTTTTCTGCTGTTATCAACCAATCGTCCCTTTAAAAATAAACTATACGCCTCCATATTTTCAGTAGGAAATTTAGTAAGTATAACTTTTTCTTGCGGGCTTAAGGTAATTTGTAGTTGTTTCATCACCTCATAGGCTACATTATTCTGAACAACTATTAAATCATCAAAGCTTTCATTGTACTCTCCAGACCATATATGTTTATCATTTGCATCTATTAATTGAACAATGATTTTAATTTTATCATCAATATGGGTAACACTTCCTTCTAACACATAAGAAACTCCTAACTCTTTAGCGATTACTGGTATTTTTTTATCAGAATCCCTATACGTTGATGAGGATGTATATGATATTACAGTTAGGTTATTCATTTGTGCTAAAGAGTGCAGAATATTATCAGATACACCATCAGAAAACCATTGGTTGTCTTCAGGACTGAAATCCTTAAATGGAAGTACTGCAATAGACTTAGGTATTTGATTTTTATTTGACGTATACTTATTGATTAGAAAATAACTAAATACTGCAAGAAACGTCGCTATAAATACATAAACAAGTTTTTTAACTCTAGCATTGTTAAGAGAGTGTACTTCTCGTTTCTGAGCGTTTATTTCAATTAAACTTATATTACTGGTTTTATATTCACCTGGAGTAACGCCAAAATACTTACTAAAAGCCTTATTAAAATATGAAGCACTATTAAAACCAACCTGATATGCAATTTCTGAAACATTATTATCTGTTTCTTTAAGAAGATTGGCTGCTTTTTCTAAACGTAATTCCCTTATATATTGATTAACCGATTTGCCTGTAGCGGCATTTACTTTTCGTAGTGTTTGAGAGGAGCTTAAATTGAGTAATGAAGCTAATTCACGTACGCCAAATTTTTCATCAGCTAAATTACTTATTATGATATTTCGAACTTCATCTATAAAACTTTTGTTCATAATAAGTTTAAATTTACCTAAATTGGCTACAACGCACTGATATGAAACCGTTTTAATGTTTTATATCACACGATAAGCGAAGTTAGAATTTTCTTACTAAAAAGGCAATACCTAAAGTTATGTACTTATAAGTAGTTATTAACTTAACCTACCTCAAATGTATTGATGGGTTAAACAATCTTTCGTTCCAGATTATTATTTTCCATCCATAGGTAACGGCGTAAACATAATGTGTGCTTTATGGGTGCCTGGATTCATAATCCAAGGATGGTTTGTTGACAAAGGGACTTCAGGTAAACCGGTAGATTCTGAAGTAGCCCATGGCATATAAACAACATATCGGTATTGTGCGCCTTCAACCTCAGAGGTTTCAGGGTCATACACTGTTTTTCCACCATAGTAGATGTGTAATGTTAACCCAGTCTTTATATTGAGTTGACCCGATTTCATTTCTTCTTCACGAATATTAAATATTTCTTGTCCTGTCTTTCCCTCATCCTTTAATGCTCTTCCTCTTGCCATAAAGGGTTCAAGGTCCTTGTGGTAGCAAGCGGCACTAAACCCTTCCTGATTTGGATTATCTGCCAGACAAATAAATTCATTATCGCCTTCCTTTAAGGTAACAAATTCACCAGCCATATTATATCCAATGACTTTACACCCAGACCTGCTTTCTTTAGGGGCTGCCATTAATGCCGTTGCAATTAAAGCTTCATCAGTATCAATGGACTTTAATTGTTTCTTGACATCATTCGAAATACTGTCCATTGAAGTTTCTATTTCAGAGGATTCCTGACTTGTGTTTTTATTTTTGTCTGTTGAGTTACAGGCAACCAAAATGCCTGTAAAAATAAATGCTGTAATGAGACGTTTCATGTTTTAATGTTTTTTTTTTTGAATTAGAATATTAAAGTCATGCCAATGGCTCTTTTTTGAAATGTAAGAAAAAGAAATGAAAAATCATAAAAAGCCATAAACTATGCACTTTTTAAGTTTGTCTTTTGTGAATTGAGATAAAAATAAGGAAAGAAATGAGGTTATTAATCAGTCGTTTTTTTAAATAAAATATAAAAGTATGACCAATATTAGTTTTTATGAATTAAATATGAAATAGTTTTGTGATAGTTTAAATAATGATGTTATGAGTACAGATAAAGTGTGTATAGTTTGTAAGAAATCGTCAATGGAAACACCTGTGACCAAATTTTATCATAAGGACAGCGAATTTTATATTTGCCCACAACATATTCCTATATTAATTCATAATCCACAGGAATTAGTAGGTTTGTTGGATGGTGCTGATAAACTACAAGGCGGATAAGCAAAAGTTTTAATATTGCAAAAAATCGTTTTTATAAATGAGCTAAAGGCATTATAAATGGATAGCCATTAATTTGTTGTTCTGGCCACTAATACCGGTGGTTTGATGTCATTTAATTTTCTAGAGTATTTTCTGCCATTTAAAAATGCACCTATAAAAGTTGATCGTACAAAATAATGATAGGTAACAAAGCAAACCAATGCAGTTCCTGACATCACAATAAAAAACTTAAAAAAAGCTGGCATTGACCATTCTAAAATTAAACTTGGTAGTAAAGCGGTTAAAGGCAAATGCAATAAATACACCCAATAGGAAGAATCTGAAACATAGCGCATCATGGCTGAATGATTACTGGCATAACGAATAAAGAGACCTGTAAAACCAAAAATGAATAACCATACGTTCACCGATTTTATAGCCATTATCACTTGAATTGAAAGCGCAGACGTATCCATTAAAAAATAACCCGTAAACAAACCTATTCCTAAACCAGTAAAAATCCAGTCATAAGTCATAAAACTACTGAGATATGCTTTTGATTTAAACAAAATCCAACCAAAAAAGTAGAAAAAGGCATAAAAAATAAAAGTGTTTAAATCTGGAATAAAACTTAATGATGTGGCTACCCAAGTACGATTCATTATCATTAAAATGACCAGTGTAATAACAGAAAAAACAAGTAATTTAAGTAGGGGTTTTTGAATAATAAAACTAAATAACTCGCTTGATTTATTAGTAAACCATGGTAATTTTTTAAAAATTAAACCAACTATAAAAGAGGATATAGAATATAAAACTAAATAATATAAAAACCATAAATGCATGGTTCTCTGTGGTATAAAAGCATGTAAGCTTGAAAAGCCAGCTAACGCGCTTAAAAGTGGATTACTTCCTTCGGCAAATACACTATTGGAATAGGTAAAGGCCATGGTAACAAGTGGCCATAATAACATCACAAATACCAGAAATGGTAATAGAATACGGTTGACCCTGTTTTTTATCATTTTAGCAGATGAACGTTCATGAAACAGTAGTGAAGCAAAAAACCCTGCTACCACAAAGAATATGGGCATTCTAAAGGCATGTATAAAACTAGAAACCCAATCCATATAGCCAGCTGTGCTTATAGGGTCTTTTAAAGGCCATGACGCCCCATAATCTGCAACTACATACGTATTTGAAGCATGTAATACAATGCCTAGCATCATCATGATAGCTCTTAAAGAATCTAATGCATGCAGTCGTTCTGTCTTGTGAGAATTCATATGGTTGGTTGGTTTTAATTGAACTAAACTGGTTATTTGTTACTAAGTAAAACGCTAATATAAAAAAATATAAATTAAAGCGAATGCGCATAAGTGCGTAATAAGCAATAATATAATTTGTTTGTAACCTGAAGAGAAAAAAACAGGGATATGAATAATTTTTATAAAAAAACCATTATTAATTTTTATCTTTCTTATAAAGAGGGATTAAGTAAGAAATGGAATAGCCATAACCTGCACCAATTTTACTGCTATCATAGGTTTTATTAAACCCTGGAATATAGACATTCGCAAAATTGGAAGGAACGGTTTCAGTAACCAGTCCTTTAAGTTGTGCATTTAAACCTAAATAAAGATTGTTGAGTATTTCTACTTTAATACCAATAATAAGTTCTACCCAAACTGCCGTTA
>JAHENA010000118.1 GCA_024643405.1 Flavobacteriales bacterium
CGGATATTGTTAAGGATACTGTTCAAATTGATCATAAAGAAAAACGATTTAGGTTAGATGCCAAAATAGATAAAATAGTGACTAGCAAAACTTTTGGTTTTCCTATTATGTTCTTAATACTGGGAATTGTATTATGGTTAACTATTGTTGGTGCAAATTACCCCTCATCACTTTTAGCTGATTTATTATTAGACACGATTCACCCTGCCTTACAAAGTGGAGCAGCTAGCATCAATATGCCTTGGTGGCTTGTAGGGTTTTTAATAGATGGTGTGTATTTGGCTGTGGCTTGGGTTATAGCTGTTATGCTGCCGCCCATGGCTATATTTTTCCCTATGTTTACCTTACTTGAAGATTTTGGTTATTTACCCAGAGTCGCCTTCAATTTGGATAATTTATTCAAAAAGTCTGGAGCTCATGGTAAGCAAGCCTTAACCATGAGTATGGGTTTTGGTTGCAACGCGGCGGGTGTAGTAGCTACACGAATTATTGATAGCCCCAGAGAACGGTTAATTGCCATTATCACCAATAACTTCTCATTGTGTAATGGAAGATGGCCTACACAAATTTTAATAGCCACTATTTTTATTGGTGCTATGGTCCCTGCTGCAGTTTCAAGTTTAGCGGCATTATTGGCTGTTATAGGAATTGCTGTTTTAGGGATGGCTTTTATGTTTGCAGTCTCTTGGGCATTATCAAAAACAGTTTTAAAGGGTGAGGTCTCAACATTCAATTTGGAATTGCCACCTTATAGGCCACCACGTTTTTGGAAAACTATTTATACGTCGCTCATTGATAGAACCTTAATTGTATTATGGCGAGCCGTTGTCTTTGCTGCGCCTGCCGGGGCGGTGATTTGGTTGATTTCTAATATTTTTATTGGGAATGAAAGTATTGCGGCTTGGGCTATTCATTCATTTGATGGATTTGGGTTTCTTTTAGGGTTAAATGGCGTTATCTTACTGGCTTATATTGTGGCAATTCCTGCGAATGAAATTGTTATTCCTACTATTTTAATGCTAACGGTTTTAGTTACAGGAATTTCAGGAGGCTCAGGAGCCGGCGTCATGTTTGAGTTGGATTCAGTAAACGCCACAGGCGACATTTTAAAAGCAGGTGGCTGGACACTTTTAACAGCTATAAACTTAATGCTGTTTAGCTTATTACATAACCCTTGCAGTACCACTATTTATACTATTTACAAGGAAACAAAAAGTGTAAAATGGACAATGTTTGCATCTATTATGCCAGTCATTTTAGGGTTTGTTGCGACGTTTTTGGTGGCACAGATTTGGAGACTTTTTTCTTGACCTAAAAAAGCAGGTTGTTAAGAACATTAATTGGCTTAATGTTTGTAATTAAACATTTAAAAACAAAATATGAAACTCCTTTTTGCTTTATTACTCCCAGTTTTGTTGTGGAGTCAAAAGATTCAAACGGCCGCTGATTCAACAATAATTATTTCGAAGCTGAATTATAAAAAATCTATTTCAATTGAAAATATTAATATAAAATTTGAAGAGGTACTTTCTGATTCTAGATGCCCTAAAAATGTACAATGCGTTTGGGCAGGAGAAGCAAAAGTTTTAATAGAGATTTACAAAAACGGCATTATTGATAATATTAAGGAAATTATCATTGATGCAAAAGGAATTTTAAATGACACCTCTAATTTAATTTATGTTTCAAATACTACTAAAGTGTACGCGACGGGATTATATCCTTACCCAATTACTTCTGAAAAAAAGGATTTTGAAACGTATTATTTAGAAATTTCAGTGCTTACTATTAATTAGTGACAACCACAATCACCATCTCCACTACAAGACTTTTTGGATTGTTTTTTTTTCAAAAAGAATTTAGTAATTATAAACCCTACGGCTATAATTAATGCGGCAATGGCCAATATGTTTTGAATAAAAGGATTCATTAATAGTAATTTTTTACTTAACTTCAATTTATTTTAATAACTGAAAAGCAATTAAGGCCACGATATAAGCAAATAGAGTCATTATTGTTAATTGTAAAATGGGCCATTTCCAGCTATTGGTTTCTCTTTTTACAATGGCTAGTGTGCTCATACATTGCATAGCAAATGCATAAAACAGCAATAAAGAAATTCCCGATGCAAAATTAAATAATGGGCCTCCAAGAATGGGATTTACTTCTCCTGCCATTCTGTTTTTAATCGTTTCTTCTTCGTCACTACCTACACTATATATAGTAGCTAAAGTTCCAACAAAAACTTCACGTGCCGCAAAAGAACTTACTATGGCAATACCAATTTTCCAGTCATAACCTAAGGGCCTAATGGCGGGTTCAATAGCGCGACCAGTGATGCCTATAAAGGAGTGTTCTAATTTGTGCGAGGCAACTTTTTGTTGAAATTCTTCTTGAGAAATATTTTGGCTGGCATATTCTTTAAATGTAATTTCTTCAGCATTTTTAAAATCATCTCCTGGACCAAAAGAGGCTAAAAACCAAAGAACAATGGAGATAGCTAATATTATTTTTCCAGCACCAAATACGAATGATTTTGTTTTTTCTAATACCGTAATGGCAACATTTTTTAATAAAGGCAATTTGTAATTGGGCATCTCTACCACAAAAAATGCTTTGCTTTTAATTTTTAAAACTTTGTTTAATAGATAAGCCGATGAAACGGCTGCTCCAAAACCTATAAGATACAATAACATGAGTGTTAAAGCTTGATAGCCCAAACCGATAAATCGTCCTTCTGGAATGACCAAAGAAATAATGATTAAATAAACAGGAAGCCTTGCAGAACAAGTAATAAAAGGGGTGACTAATATTGTAATCAATCGTTCTTTCCAGTTTTCAATATTTCTGGTTGCCATAATAGCTGGAATGGCGCAAGCGGTTCCGGAAATAAGCGGAACAATACTTTTTCCGCTAAGTCCAAATCGACGCATAATTCTATCCATTAAAAAAACGACCCGAGACATATATCCACTTTCTTCAAGTACTGAAATAAATAGAAACAAGAAGGCGATTTGAGGAATAAATATGACTATACCTCCAAGACCAGGAATAATACCTTCAGCTAATAAACTTGTAAAAGTGCCCTGAGGTAATTGATTTTTGGTCCATTCGCTTAACGAGGCAAATGTGGTGTCAATAAAATCCATTGGAATACTCGACCAGTCATAAATGGCTTGAAAAATTGTAAGTAGAATGATAAAAAAGATAACATAACCCCAAACCTGATGCGTTATGATTCTATCAATTTTCATTCTGAGATCCTTAGCCTGAGCAGCGTCAATAGTTTGTCCTTTTTTTAGAACGTCATTAATAAACTGATAGCGTTTAATGGTTTCTTTTTGTTGCAATCGTTTTAAATCACTTTTTGATTTGGTTTTAAAATTGGCAACCGCATCAATTTCATTCCTATCTGTTTTTCCAAAGTTGACATCTTGGGTAATAACCAGCCAAAGTTTATAAATAAGTTGATTTGGAAAGGTGTTTTGTAAATTTTTAAAATAATCTTTATCAATTTCAGTAAGATCTATATTGTGGCTTATAGAGAGGTCTTTGTAATTGGAAATCAAACTTTTTAATCTCTCAATACCTTGATTTTTTCTGGTACTAACTAATGCAATTTTAGTTTTAAGATGTTCTTGTAAATATTCCAAATCAAGAGAAATACCTTTGTAAGCCATTCTGTCGGCCATATTAATAACCAGAATGGTGGGAATTTCCAGGTCTTTAATTTGTGTAAAAAGCAGAAGATTGCGCTTTAAATTTTCAACATCACTAACTACAACTGCAAGGTCAGGAAAATCTTTGTCGTTTTTATTTAAAAGTAATTCAATAACAACATTTTCATCCAGAGATGATGCGTTTAAACTATAGGTACCTGGTAAATCAATGATATGGGCTTTCACGCCTCTTGGTAATTTGCAAACACCTTCTTTTTTTTCAACCGTAATACCAGGGTAGTTACCAACTTTTTGGTTTAATCCTGTTAATGCGTTAAAAACTGAAGTTTTTCCTGTGTTCGGATTTCCAATTAAAGCGACATTGATTTGTTTACTCATGTGCTATTTTTTAATTAAAATATGCATAGCAGTCTCTTTTCTTATAGCCAAATGGGTGCCATTTATATTTAAGTACATGGGATCATGAAATGGAGCCACCTGAACTAGTTCTACATAATTACCTGGTAAGCACCCCATTTCAAGAAGTTTTAAGGGTATATGAATAGATGAAACATCAGTAATTATACAGCGTTCGCCTCGTTTTATATTCGCTAAAGTATCCTCCACGCTTATTTAGATTGATTTTAAAGAAGTAAAAGTAATGTAAAATTTTAGGGTAAAAAAATAGTTCATAAAAAACTATTTGATGGGTTCTTTTTTCAGAATTTGGATGTCATTTAGTAAACGCTTTATATCTTCCTGATTAGTCCCGTCATAAAACCCTCTAATTTGCCTTTTTTTATCAATGAGCATAAAATTTTCTGTATGAATCATATCATACTCATCACCATTTCCAAATGACTTTACGGCAAGATAACTTTTCCTTGCCAACTCATAAATATGCTTTTTATCTCCGGTGACTAAGTTCCATTTATTATCATCAACACCTTTTTCTATGGCATATTTTTTAAGTTGTGCTACGTCATCAATTTGAGGTGTTACGGAATGGGATAACAGCATGACATCATTATCATCTATAATTTCTTTTTGAATTTCTGCCATATTTGTTGTCATGATTGGGCAAATAGTTTGACAAGTTGTAAAAAAGAAATCAGCCACATAAATTTTATCTTTATAATCTTCTTGGGTAATGATTTTACCATTTTGATTAATAAGATTAAAATCAGCTATTTTATGATACTTCTTTTGATATTGTATGGTACTGTCAACCAATTCATAACTAACCATTGCGGGCTGATAAACAGGTAAAGGTTGATAAACATTTAGTGTATTATAAATAATTGAAATAATTATAACTGAAATTATTAGAAAAGCAATGGCGAACTTTTTATAGTCCTTAAAAAATAAAAGCATTTTAATAAGTGTAAAAAATATACAAATACAAAAATACAATGAATTTCAAAGACCCTAAATTTTATTGATACTTAAATTAATGTTAAATGCAGTAGCATTAAATATTTGTCTTTTTAAAGTTGGGTTAAAAGTGTACTTTTGTGCGATTATAAAAATTTGACAGAAGAACTATGGAGTTTGTAATTAAAATATCTCAATTTTTATTAAGTCTTTCTCTGCTAATTGTATTGCATGAATTTGGACATTTTATTCCAGCAAAAGCATTCAAAACAAGGGTTGAAAAGTTTTATTTATTTTTTGATGTAAAGTTTTCTTTGTTTAAAAAGAAAATAGGAGATACGGTTTATGGCATTGGTTGGTTGCCCTTAGGAGGTTATGTAAAAATATCCGGGATGATTGATGAAAGCATGGATACTGAACAAATGGCACAAGAACCTCAACCCTGGGAATTTCGTTCAAAGCCGGCATGGCAAAGATTAATCATTATGTTAGGTGGTGTAACCGTTAATTTTGTGCTTGCCATACTTATATATATTGGAATGAGTTATTATTATGGTGATAAATTTCTTCCAAATGAGAATATTAAAGACGGCCTTTTAATTGAAAACTCAATTGCTAATAAAGCCGGTTTGTTAACAGGAGATAAAATTATTGCTGTTGATGGAAATAAAATAGAAAGCTATTCTGAAATTTCGGAAAAAGTATTGTTTGGTAAAGAAATTACTATTGAAAGGAATGGAGAACAATCAATTGTTACCTTGCCAGAAGACTTTTTATCTCAATTAATTGATTCTAAACAAAGAGGATTAATTGATTTAAGAACGCCATTTGCCATTGTTGAAGTTCCAGATTCATCTCAAAATATAGGGAGTGGAATTAGAAAAGGCGATATTATAATTGGCTTAAATGATTATAAAACCAAATATGCTGATGAGGTTAAACTGGCCTTAGAGCAATTGAAGGGACAAGAAGTTTTAGCAACGGTTTTAAGAGACGGTAAACAAACGTCACTTCCTCTTAATATTAGTAAAGAGGGTAAATTAGGATTGGTCTATGCTGCAGGGTCCACGCCGGAGACCTTAGAAGCGTTGGGTTATTATCAATTTAATACCAAGACCTATGGCTTTTTTGAATCATTCCCAGTTGGACTAAACAAAGCTTATGAAAAGGTAGATTCCTATATTACTCAGTTTAAAGCTATTTTCACGCCTAGCACGGGCGCTTACAAGGGCGTAGGAGGTTTTAAAGCAATTTATGACATCTTCCCTAATTTTTGGAATTGGCAAGTATTTTGGAGTATTACAGCCTTTTTATCTATTATGCTTGGGGTTTTAAATTTATTACCTATCCCAGCATTAGATGGAGGTCATGTGATGTTTTTATTATACGAAATGATTTCAGGAAGAAAACCAGGAGACAAATTTATGGAGTATGCACAAATGGTTGGTTTTATCATATTAATTGCGTTAGTTTTATTTGCGAACGGCAATGATATTTTTAAAGCTATTTTTAATTAAAACTTTTTTAAATATTATATTTGCAGTAAATAAAAATATATATATATTTGCGCTCGCAAAAGCGAAAAGATAACACTCCTCCTTAGCTCAGTTGGTTAGAGCATTTGACTGTTAATCAAAGGGTCCTTGGTTCGAGCCCAAGAGGGGGAGCAAAATAGAAAAAACCTTACTAGAAATAGTGAGGTTTTTTTGTTTATAAAATATCCTTTTCAGTGTAAAAAGGCTTAATAAGCTCTAAAAAAGACATTGTCATTTTTATTTTATATATTGTCATAACCAACCATACTACAAACCATAATACTTTCCCCACAGAACTTTATAGTTTTTAGATACGGTATTTCATTTTAAGCGTTTAATGTTAACTAATTAAAAAAATAAATTATGAAGCAATTCTTTGTACTGATTTTTATTGCTTTGATGTTTGTTTGTCAAGGACAAACTGATACTTATCAGATTGTTGATTTTATTGAGACAAAAG
>JAHENA010000119.1 GCA_024643405.1 Flavobacteriales bacterium
ATTATTGGAATGGGAAGTAATAAACTGCGTATAGTCACTCATTTAGATTATACCGATATGATGCATGAGAAGGTTTTAAAAGTTTTAAAAAATATTATTTAGTTTTACTTAAACAGATCCAATCCGGGAATATTCGGCAGTCCTTCTTTGGCAACCGAAGCAAGTTCTGTTTCATTTACTTTAGTCGCTTTTTCTATTGCTTTATTAAGGGTTAATATTAAATAATCTTCCAGTGCTTCTTTATCTTTTAATAAATCTTCAGAAATGGTAATAGATTTAATGGTCCTGTTTGCAGTTAAGGTTATTTTTAATCTTTCGTCATTACTTTTTTCATCAATTAAAACCGTATCTAATCTTTTTTTAGTGTCTTCCACTTTCTTTTGGGTTTCTTTTAATTTCCCCATCATATTCATCATATCTCCAAACATATTTTATAATTTTTATTATCTATACAAAACTATATAATTTTTATATTTTTGGCATTCTATACCTTAATACAATTATTTCTTTTGAAAAAAACAATAAAGCCTCCCAAGGCGAATAAAATACCAAAGACTCTTGAAATTCATAATGATTTAAGGGTAGATAATTATTATTGGTTAAATGATAAGGACAACTCTGAGGTTATAACGTATTTAAATGCTGAAAATGAGTATACTAAGGAAATGATGGCGCATACTGAAGACTTTCAGAAGGCTCTGTATGAAGAAATGAAAAGTCGAATAAAAGAAGATGATATTTCGGTTCCATATAAGTTAAATGGATATTGGTATATCACACGTTATGAAAAAGGAAAAGATTATCCTGTTTATGTTCGTAAAAAAGAAACTTTAGATGCAACTGAAGAAATTCTTTTTGACTGCAATAAGTTGGCAAAGGATTATTCTTACTTTAATTTAGGAAGTATTGCCATAAGTCCAGATAATAAAATGGCTTGTTTTTCAACAGATACAGTTGGTAGAAGACAATATACTATTCAAATTAAAAATTTAGTCACAGGTGAAATTTATTCAGACAAGATTCTCAATACCACAGGAAGTGCTGTTTGGGCTAATGACAATGCAACTTTGTTTTATAGTATGAAGGATGAAGTTACTTTGCGTTCACATAAAATTTTAAAGCACTCTTTATTCACGGACTCAAAAGATGATATTGTTGTTTTTCATGAAAAGGATGAAACCTATAATACCTTTGTTTATAAATCGAAATCTAAAAAATACATTATCATAGGGTCTTCCAGTACTTTAACTTCAGAGTACAGGATTTTAAATGCAAATACGCCTCATGCAAAATTTAAAATCTTTCAAAAAAGAGTTAGGGAACTTGACTATAGTATTGCCCATTATAATAATCATTTTTATGTAATTGCTAATAATGATGGAGCCAAGAACTTTAAACTACTGAAAACTGAAGAAAATAATACTAAAAAGGAGTTTTGGGAAGAAGTAATACCCCATAGGGATCAAGTTTTAATAGAAGATATTGAGATTTTTAAAGATTATTTAGTTATTAATGAACGTGAGAATGGCTTAAATAATTTAAGAATAATTAGTTGGGATGGAAAGGAAGATTATTTTTTGCCATTTGAGACAGAAACCTACACGACTTATATTGGTAATAACCCAGATTTTGAAAGTGAAGTTTTAAGATATGGTTTTAATTCTTTAACCTCACCAAGTTCAGTCATAGACTATAATTTCTATACCAAAATGAGTGAGATCAAGAAGGAACAAGAAGTTTTAGGAGATGATTTTAATAAAGATGATTACGAATCTAAACGCATATGGGCAAGAGTTAGAGATGGGGTAAAAGTGCCTATTTCATTGGTATATAAAAAAGGAATCACTCTAAATGGAAAAAACCCATTACTACTTTATGGCTATGGTTCGTATGGATCTACAATAGACCCTTCATTTTCTTCAATTAGGTTAAGCCTACTAAATCGGGGATTTATTTATGCCATTGCTCACGTTCGTGGTGGGGAGTATCTTGGCCGACAATGGTATGAAAACGGCAAGCTACTTTCAAAACTAAATACGTTTCATGATTTTATTGATTGCTCTAAATATTTAATAGAACAAAAATACACCTCAAATAGGCATTTGTATGCATACGGTGCTTCAGCTGGTGGCTTGTTAGTTGGAACGGTAGTAAATATGAATCCAGAATTATATAATGGTGTTTTAGCTGCCGTACCCTTCGTAGATGTGGTAACTACCATGCTTGATGACACGATACCATTAACAACCGGGGAGTACGATGAATGGGGTAATCCTAATCTTTTAGAGTATTATAATTACATGAAATCCTATTCACCTTATGACAATGTTGAGCCAAAATTTTATCCAAACATTCTTGTCACAACAGGTTTATATGATTCTCAGGTACAATATTGGGAGCCTGCAAAATGGGTAGCAAAACTCAGAGATCTTAAAAAAGATAAAAATAAATTATTTTTCCATATCGATATGGATTCAGGACATGGTGGGGCTTCTGGGCGATTTGAAAGTTTAAAGGAAGTAGCTTTAGAATATGCCTTTTTGTTAGATTTGGAAGGAATTCATTGTTAATAAAAAAAAATGTTTTATTTTTGCTTGGTTTAAGATACCTTAATTTTTATTACTTAGTTAAAGTATCTCGTAAAAAGCATTTATGAAACACAGAAATCAGGTTTTTGACAATGTATTAGATTTGGTAGGTAAAACACCACTTATTAAACTTAATAAAATGGCCTCTCAGTTTGAAGGAAATTTCTACGCAAAAGTAGAGTCTTTTAATCCGGGGCACTCTTCAAAAGATAGAATAGCACTTTACATTATTGAGCAAGCAGAAAAACAAGGGATTTTAAGTCCTGGTGATACTATTATTGAAACAACATCAGGGAATACTGGTTTCAGTATAGCCATGGTAAGTATTATAAAAGGATATGATTGTGTGTTAGCTGTAAGTTCTAAATCATCAGCGGATAAAATTGACATGCTTAAAACAATGGGAGCAAAGGTATATGTTTGCCCTGCGCATGTGAGTGCAGATGACCCTAGATCATATTATGAAGTCGCTAAAAGATTGCATAGTGAAATAAAGGGATCTGTATATATTAATCAATATTTTAATCAATTAAATATAGATGCACATTATGCCTCAACAGGTCCAGAAATTTGGAATCAGACAGAAGGTAAAATAACACATCTTGTTGCTTGTAGTGGCACTGGCGGTACTATTTCAGGTACGGCTAAATATTTAAAAGAGCAAAACCCTAACATTCAAGTGATTGGTGTGGATGCCTTTGGTTCAGTTATTAAAAAATATCATGAAACTAAAGAATTTGATGAACAAGAGATTTATCCATACAGAATTGAAGGGCTTGGAAAAAATTTAATTCCAACAGCTACTGATTTTGATACTATTGATGAGTTTGTGAAGGTTACTGATGAAGAAAGTGCCCATACTGCAAGGTTAATAGCAAAGACTGAAGGTTTATTTGTTGGTTACACTTCTGGAGCGGCTATGCAGGCTATCAAGCAATTAGGAGAAGAAGGGCGTTTCAAAAAGAATGATTATGTAGTGGTTATTTTTCCAGATCACGGATCACGATATATGAGTAAAATATATAGTGATAAATGGATGAAAGAGCAAGGTTTTTTTGATAGTATAAATGCTGAAGCACTGCAAAGTATTGAGTACATAAAATAGATTAATCTATATCATATAATAAAGAGATAGTTTTGTTAGAAAACAAATTACTGTCTCTTTTTTTATTTTATTAATAATTCCGGAGTAAAAATTATGTGCAAACAATATAAATATTTAATTTTGCTCCAACTAACTAAGAACATAAAGCTTTAAAGGTTACCATTAATAATATTCAATTTTCAGGTAACTTGACTCTTTTCATTAGAAGTTAAATTGAATTTTTTAATAGCATTAACATAAATATTAATGAAAGATTTATTTGAAAAAATTTATAAGGATAAAGGACCGCTAGGAAAGTGGGCTTCACAGGCTGAAGGATATTTTGTATTCCCAAAATTAGAAGGTCAAATCTCAAACCGGATGAAGTTCCAAGGCAAGGATGTAATTACTTGGAGTATTAATGATTATTTAGGTCTAGCGAATCATCCTGAAATTAGAAAAGTAGATGCTGAAGCTGGTGCAGCTTATGGATCGGCTTATCCAATGGGAGCGCGCATGATGTCTGGTCATACAGATCTTCATGAAGTATTACAAAATGAATTAGCTGAATTTGTCAATAAAGAAGCAGCTTATCTTTTGAATTTTGGTTATCAAGGGATGGTTTCAACCATTGATGCTTTAGTCAATAAAAATGATATTATTGTTTATGATGTGGATGCTCATGCTTGTATCATTGATGGTGTGCGTTTACATATGGGAAAACGTTTTACTTATAAGCATAATGATGTTGAAAGTTTAGAAAAAAACCTTGATAGAGCCACAAAAATGGCAGAACAAACAGGTGGAGGTATTTTAGTTATTTCTGAAGGAGTGTTTGGCATGCGTGGTGAGCAAGGAAAATTAAAAGAAATAGCAGCCTTAAAGAAAAAATATAATTTTAGGTTTTTAGTTGATGACGCTCATGGTTTTGGAACTTTAGGAAAAACAGGTGCTGGAGCTGGTGAAGAGCAAGGCGTACAGGATGATATTGATGTGTATTTTGCAACTTTTGCTAAATCAATGGCTGGTACTGGTGCTTTTATTGCTGCCGACAAAGAAATCATTGATTATTTAAAATATAACTTACGTTCTCAAATGTTTGCAAAATCTTTGCAAATGCAATTGGTAGTTGGTGCACGTAAGCGATTAGAAATGCTTAAAACGATGCCAGAACTAAAAAATAAGTTATGGGAGAATGTAAATGCATTGCAATCAGGTCTTAAAGAAAGAGGATTTGATATTGGAACTACTCAGAGTTGTGTAACTCCTGTTTACCTAAAGGGTAGTATTCCTGAGGCTATGGCTTTAGTGAAAGATTTAAGAGAAAATTTTGGAATATTCTGCTCTATAGTGGTATACCCGGTTATCCCTAAAGGTTTAATCTTATTAAGATTGATACCTACGGCAACACATACTTTAGAAGATGTACGAATAACCCTTGACGCTTTTGATGCCATCAGATCAAGACTGGAAAATGGTACTTATCAGCGTTTGTCAGCTGCCGTTATGGCCGCCATGGGTGAGTAATCTATATTATCATATAAAAAAGAGCCACTTAAAAAGTGGCTCTTTTTTTATAAATTTTTTCTAAATGTTTTTCTTCTTCTGTATACTTCTGGAGAAAAATGTTTCCAAATTTGATGTATGGCATAGTTGTCTTCTAACTCAGGCGTTCTATAACATGTCTGGATTCCTTTTTTTGTAAAAACATTATAATATTCGTTAAAAATAACCGCATGCACACCTTTGTTTTGATATTCAGGATCAATTCCAATTAAATAAAAGACCACATCTTTACTATTTTTTTTCGCATCAAGAATGGACAAAAATCCAAAAGGAAATAATTTGCCCTTAGCTTTTTGTAAAGCTTTAGCAAAAGCTGGTAAAACTATGGCAAAACCAATTAAATTATCATCCTTATCAATTATGAATTTAATATATTCTGGATTGACAAAACTTATAAATTTCTTCTTGAAATATTCTTTCTGAATGTCAGTAATTGCAACAAATGATGATAATGAGGCATATGAAGCATTAAATAAATCAAACATTTTATCTACATAAGGCATAACCTCAGAAGTTTTGGTAAATGATAAAGCGGTTAAATTATAACGTTTCTTAATTAATTCCTGTGCTTTTAAAAATGTATCAGGTTTAACATTTGAAAAAGGAAATCTACTTTCTGAATATGATTTTTCAATAGTATAGCTGGCCGCTTCATAATGTTTGGCATAATATGAATGATTATACCAAGTTACCATATGTGCAATGTCTTCAAAACCTTCCGTAATTACGCCAACCTTGTCAAGATTTGAAAAACCAACAGGGCCTTCTGCGTATTCTAATTTATTTTCCTTCCCAATCTCTTCAATTTTAGAAAATAACGCTTTTGAAACATCCAAGTCATCAATAAAATCAAACCATCCAAAGCGCATTTTCTTTTGGTTTTGATTTTTTACTTCTAACCAATTAATAATAGCTGCAATACGTCCAACCAGCACGTTGTTTTTATAGGCTAAGAAAAATCGAGCTTCAGCATCCTTAAAAACAGGGTTTTCCTTTTTGTTAAAAGTTTTAATTTCTTGACTAATAATTGGAGGCACCCAATATTTTGAGTCTTTATATAACGCAAAAGGGAATTTAACAAACGTCTTTAGTTCTTTTTGTGTTTTTACTTCTTTGATTGTAATCATTCTATAATGAGATATCTGTATCGTAATTAAAAATCTTCCTTTTTTCTTTTATGCTTCTTATCATAATCATCCATAACTTTAGTTGATGATTTACTTCCTCTAGATTTTCTTTCTCCTTCCTGTTTGGCAGAATTGCCATTATCAATCTCTTTGTCTTTATGAAAATCTAATCTAAAGGAAGCTCCTAAATTAACACTAAAAACAGATGGTGTGTCTTTGGTATTGAAGGTCACGGCTGAATCTAATTGAAAATCTTTACCCCATAAATAAGCGCCACCAAATCTAAAAAGATTATCTGCATAGAAATCACTTTGGATGCCCTGAGTTTCGCCAAATATCACCCATTTAGGACTAAATGAATGGGTGAGTGTCAAAATATACTGAAAATCTGATTGATCGGTACCTATTCTGTCTTTGATAAAATTCATCACAAATACCCAACCACCAGCTAAATTATTTTGTGTTGCAATCATAATCTTAGGACTGAATCCTTCTATGCCTTGAGCAGTATATGGGTTGTTTTTTGTGTCATAATTAGCACCTGCATACACTGAAACAGCAGGAATTAATGAATTCCATTTAAACCTGTGATTTGCTTTCCAGCTATATAGATTTGGTTTTTCATTTTCAGAATTCTTGTAAGGATCAT
>JAHENA010000120.1 GCA_024643405.1 Flavobacteriales bacterium
ATCCCATTTTGCCCAATAACACGTTCAATTTTTGCCGAAGTTTTAAGCACTATAAAAATAATGATAACGTTTAAAATAACTGCAACTATAATATTTTCGATTTTGTATTCGGCCCGCAACGACAATAATGTGGTTAAACTTCCTGGGCCAGCAATTAATGGAAAAGCCAAGGGGAATATAGATGCGGTCATCGAAGTTTGCTCGTCATGTTTATAAAGGGTGATTCCGAGAATCATTTCCAAAGCAATAAAAAATAAAATAAAAGCCCCGGCCACCGCAAATGAATTGACTCCAATGCCAATAAGAGATAAAATGGTTTTACCTAAAAATAAGAATAAAATCATTATGATTCCCGCAATTATAGAAGCTTTTTCGCTTTGTATGTGGCCAACTTTTTTTCGAAGGTCAATAACTATAGGAATGTTTCCAACAATATCTATTACAGCAAACAAAACCATAAATGCCGTAAAGATCTCTTTAAGATTAAAATCCATCAAATTGAGTTTTATTTTTTTGCAAATTTCGATAATTATAAACGAATTCCTCGGTTTAATTCACTTAAATTTAAATTGCTATTAAGGAGGTTTTTATTGTTTGAATTAAATCTATATTTGCGGCATGTTTCAATTAGGAAAAACCATAGTTTCAGAAGACATTATCGAAAAAGATTTTGTCTGTAATTTATCGGCATGTAAAGGTGCCTGTTGTATAGATGGTGAAGCTGGAGCGCCTCTTGAAGAAAGCGAGACAAAAATTCTGGAAGATATTTATCCTAAAGTCAAGCCTTTTTTACGCCCTGTGGGAATAAAGGCTATTGAAAAACAAGGCAAATATATTACCAATGATTTCGGTGAATTTGAAACACCATTAATAGATGGTGCAGATTGTGCGTATGTGTTTTTTGATAAAAAAGGCACCGCACTTTGTGCTATAGAAGAAGCTTATAATAAGGGAATAATTGATTGGAAAAAACCTGTTTCCTGTCATTTATATCCAATACGGGTCAAAGAGTACTCAGAGTTTTCTGCAATAAATTACAACAAATGGCATATTTGTGATGATGCCTGTACGCTTGGGAAAGAACTGCAAGTTCCCGTTTACAAATTTGTAAAAGATGCACTCATTAGAAAGTTTGGGGAAGACTGGTATATGGAGCTAGAAAAAGTAGCAAAAACCTATACGCGCTAGGCCCTTTATAACATTATAAATTCTTTCTTTTTCATGCTTAAAAGCCAAGTAAACTTGGGCTTTAAGTAGAGTTACAATTCAGTATTTCTAATAAAAAATTAAATTAACGCATTCATATAAATAACTGAAAATCAAGTATATAAAATAAATTGTGCTATCGTCTATAATTTGTGACTATTTTTTCAGTTTGTTAAAAACTTGTTGACAATGTTTATAAGTTTAGCTTTCATTTTCAATGACATTTTTGAATCTTTGTCAGTCCCAAGTCATTCTAAATTTTTTAATTAAATTTTCAATAAAAACAGAAAAATGTCTCATTTAACAGAACCCATTTTACAAGAAAATAAAGATCGATTCGTCATATTCCCAATTAAGCATCACGACATTTGGAATTGGTACAAAAAGCAGGAAGCAAGCTTTTGGACTGCCGAAGAAATAGACCTTCATCAAGATCTTACGGATTGGGCTACAAAATTAAATGATGACGAGCGTTATTTTATAAAACACATTTTAGCCTTTTTTGCCGCAAGTGATGGTATCGTAAATGAGAACTTAGCCGAGAATTTTGTAAGTGAAGTGCAATATACAGAAGCCAAATTTTTCTATGGTTTCCAGATTATGATGGAGAATATCCATTCTGAGGTGTATTCGCTTTTAATTGACACCTATGTTAAAGATGAAAAAGAGAAAAACGTTTTATTTAAGGCCATAGAAAATTTTCCAGCTATTAAAGAAAAGGCTGAATGGGCTTTAAAATGGATTGATTCGCCAAGTTTTGCAGAACGTCTTATAGCTTTTGCAGCCGTAGAAGGAATTTTCTTTTCAGGTAGTTTTTGCTCTATTTTCTGGTTGAAAAAACGAGGTCTAATGCCAGGACTTACTTTCTCTAACGAATTGATTTCTAGAGATGAGGGTTTGCACTGTGATTTTGCAGTTCACTTACATAATAATCATATTGTAAACAAAGTTCCAAAAGAGCGTATTACAAAAATACTTACTGATGCATTAGATATTGAGCGTGGTTTTATTACAGAATCGTTGCCAGCAAGTCTTATAGGAATGAATTCTAAACTGATGACCCAATATCTTGAATTTGTAACCGATAGACTTTTAGTAGAATTTGGTTGTGACAAAGTCTATAATTCCACAAACCCATTTGATTTTATGGACATGATCTCATTACAGGGTAAAACCAATTTCTTTGAGAAACGCGTATCAGAATATCAAAAAGCGGGCGTGCTTAATACAGAAGAGGAAAAGAATAAATTCAGTTTTGATGCTGATTTTTAAAAATAAACCATTCAAAAGGCCTTACGTCAAGGAATAATTTTGAATGATCTATTTTCTGTTTTTTCTACTAATATGATTTAGTAAAGACGGAAAATCATTTAAATTCTAATAGGTTTTATGTTAAGAGAAGATTGTTTCGAGATATCGAAAGGGGCTTTTTAACGGTTAAAATGAAATTATAAAATAAACTAATTAACCCATTTTCTGAAGGTGTATCAGAAAAATTAAAAACTTAAATAATTATGTATGTAGTAAAAAGAGACGGTCACAGAGAGCCCATGATGTTCGACAAAATCACAGCAAGAGTTAGGAAATTATGTTACGGATTAAACGAATTGGTTGATCCCGTAAAAGTCGCGATGCGTGTTATTGAAGGATTATATGACGGCGTAACAACTAGTGAGCTGGATAATTTAGCTGCAGAAATTGCTGCAACAATGACCACCACACATCCTGATTATGCACGTTTGGCTGCTAGAATTTCCGTTTCTAATTTACATAAAAACACCAAAAAGTCATTTAGCGAAGTGATGCACGACTTATACACCTATGTCAATCCAAGAACTAGCAAAAAAGCACCTTTAATTGCAGATGACGTTTATAAAGTGATCGAGGATAACAAAGAAACATTGGACTCTACAATTATTTACAATCGTGACTTTGGGTATGATTATTTTGGGTTTAAAACGTTGGAACGTTCGTATTTGTTGAAGATAAATGGCGAAATCGCCGAACGTCCTCAGCACATGCT
This sequence comes from Flavobacteriales bacterium, assembly GCA_024643405.1. GTDB lineage: Bacteria > Bacteroidota > Bacteroidia > Flavobacteriales > Flavobacteriaceae > Yeosuana. Next base: position 3,230 of record JAHENA010000120.1, read on the forward strand.
CATGAGAGTAGCTGTAGGGATTCATTTAAATGATATTGACGCTGTAATTGAGACATATGAACTCATGTCCAAAAAGTATTTTACACATGCTACACCAACACTTTTCAACGCAGGTACACCAAAACCGCAAATGTCATCTTGTTTCTTGTTGACCATGAAGGATGACAGTATCGATGGTATTTATGACACATTGAAACAAACTGCCAAAATCTCCCAATCTGCTGGAGGAATTGGATTAGCTATTCATAATATTCGTGCAACAGGAAGTTATATTGCAGGCACAAATGGAACCAGTAATGGAATCGTTCCTATGTTGCAGGTATTTAATGATACTGCAAGATATGTAGATCAAGGCGGTGGAAAACGAAAAGGCAGTTTTGCTATTTACATAGAAACATGGCATGCTGATATTTTTGATTTTCTCGATTTAAAGAAAAACCATGGTAAGGAAGAGATGCGCGCCAGAGATTTATTCTATGCGATGTGGATTTCAGATTTATTTATGAAACGCGTACAAGAAGATGGCCAATGGACCTTGATGTGCCCTAATGAGTGCCCTGGTCTTTGTGATACACATAGCGAAGAATTTGAAGCCCTTTATACTAAATATGAAGCCGCTGGAAAAGGACGTAAAACGGTTAAGGCACGAGAACTTTGGGAAAAAATATTAGAATCCCAAATTGAAACCGGTACACCATATATGCTGTATAAAGATGCAGCAAACCGAAAATCCAATCAGAAAAATTTGGGGACTATTCGGTCTTCAAATTTATGTACAGAGATACTTGAGTACACCTCTCCAGATGAGGTCGCTGTTTGTAATTTGGCTTCTATTGCATTGCCAATGTTTATTAAAAATAATGAGTTCGATCATAAAGAATTGTTCCGCATTACAAAACGTGTCACTAAAAACCTAAACAGGGTAATTGATAGAAATTATTATCCTGTAAAAGAAGCTGAAAACTCAAATTTTCGACATAGACCAATAGGTTTGGGTGTTCAAGGATTGGCAGATACATTTATTAAATTACGTATGCCATTTACCAGTGATGAAGCCAAAAAATTAAACCAAGATATTTTTGAAACACTTTATTATGCCGCAGTAACAGCAAGTATGGAAGAAGCTCAAAAAGATGGACCTTACCAAACCTATAAAGGTTCTCCAATAAGTAATGGCGAATTTCAACATAATCTTTGGGGAATAAAGGATGAAGAATTGAGCGGAAATTGGGATTGGAATAAATTACGTAAAGAAGTCAAAAAACACGGTGTTCGTAACTCCTTATTGGTAGCTCCAATGCCAACGGCAAGTACGTCTCAAATTTTAGGGAATAATGAATGTTTTGAACCCTATACTTCAAATATTTATACTCGACGTGTATTATCTGGTGAATTTATAGTTGTAAACAAACATTTATTGGAAGATTTAGTAGAATTAGGTCTTTGGAACGATAGTATAAAACAGGAAATCATGAGAGCCAATGGATCAGTTCAAGGCATTGACATTATTCCACAGGATATAAAAGAACTTTATAAAACTGTATGGGAATTGAGCATGAAAGATATTATCGATATGTCACGTCATAGAGGTTATTTTATAGATCAATCGCAATCACTTAATCTTTTTATGGAAGGCGCTACTATGGCAAAACTTACCTCAATGCATTTTTATGCTTGGAAAAGTGGTTTAAAAACAGGAATGTATTATTTGCGCACAAAAAGTGCGGTTGACGCTATTAAATTCACTTTGGACAATACGAAAAAACAAGAACCTGAAACAGAAATTGTTGAGGTTGATGAATCTGTTGTGATGCAACAAAAAGCACAAGCCGCAAAAATAGCGGCTAAATTTGCCCAGAAACAAAACCCAGAAGTAGAACCAATGAGTGCAGAAGAAATGAAAGCATTAATTGCCCAGGCAAAAGCCTCTGGTGGTGATGACTGCTTAATGTGTGGTTCGTAATTAAGTGTTATGTACTAAAACCATCTCAGAAATGAGGTGGTTTTTATTTTTTAAGACTATCGGTCCCTAAATAGTTGTTCTCTTTATTGGTATACCAAGCTCTAACTTTTGGCATATTGATGCCACCAATCGTTTCAATACCAGAAAGCAAAATATACTCTCCATCGTTTTTGGTTTCATCATGGAAAAACTGATAGACCTCCATTGCATAGCTTTTAGGGTCAAAATAAAAATACCAAGTATCACTGCCAACGGCTTCATCATAAGTGACCTTTAATCTTAAATAGGTTTTACCTTTAAAGATTTTAGTTTCTACCTTATCATGTATAATCGTTCCAACATCTTTAAGCTTCATAGGCAAACCATATAAATAAGTATAATAGTTTTTATACATAGAGGCTCTGTCACAACTTAAATTATTGGCTTCTAATTCTTCATTTGAAAGTTCAGTTTTACCATTTAATGCAATGCTACACTTTCCTTTATTGATGGTATACTCTGTTAAAATTCCTTCTTTTTTTGCAACAACTTGAAAGAAATGTTGTGGCAAGTTTAAAGTTATTTTGCTTAATCTGTCAGGAGCATTTGGGGTTTTCATAGTAATGTTCAACACAGTATTGAATGTTGTCCATTGCCCATTTGGATCATGAAAACTTATGGATTTTTCTAAAAGTTCTGAGCCTGTTAAATTTTGACCTATTGCAGTACTGCAATAACATATTAGTAAGCTAAATAAAAATTTTGAAGCCATTTAAAAAGATTTAAAGTAAATATACAAAACAAAAAACCACCTTTTTAAAGGTGGTTTAGAATGATTTGAAAACTATTAAGTTTCTTTATTTACTTTTTCTTCATCTTCAGATGTTGAAGTAGAACCAGTATTAATAGTTGCCGGTTTAACTGAGCTATCATGCGATTTATGATACTCTTCCAGTAAATTCATAGCAGCATTTAACAAGTCTTTTGTTTCCAACAAAATACTAAAATATAATGTTGTGTTTTTGGGGCTTGACTCCTCACTTCTAGTACGCTCAACTTGTTTTTGAATTTTATCTGTTACCAAAGAAATGATTTCAGTTTTACGTTTTAAAATCATGCCAATTTCTTCAAACGATCGAGAATCAAAAGCTTTTTGAGTATTGTTAAAAAACAGTTCAAAGCGTTCATCTACTTCTTTTAATTCTTTTATTTGGCTGAATTTTAATTTTTTATGATTATTGTTTACATGCTTATGGCTTACTTTACTTATATATTCTAAAGATTGTATCATATCTTGTAAGTAACCCAAAATATGGATGTAAAAGTTGCTTGCAGCTACACTCGATTCATCTAAATTTTTGATAAAGTAAAAAATATTGTCTCTTAATTCATCGATTTCTTCCGATAACTTAACAACCTGTTTCTTGTTCTTTTTCAGTAATGTCAAATCTTGAAGTGCCAATCCATTAATAGCGTTCGTATAGATTTTATTTCCACGCTTAACAACATTTGCGATGTTTTTAGCACTTTCATGAATAACGCCTTGGATAGAACTGCTCTCTGCTTTTGTTAGACTATCTTCTGCTTTAGTTTCATTTGATTTCTTTTTATGTGAGATATAGTTTCTAACTAATAACATAGTCGCAATCAGTAATAAAACAGGAACCATAACTTCTATATTCCAGTTTAATAAATATGCTATAATTGCAGCCGATACAAACGCAATAAATGCCGTGAAGAACCAACCTCCAATAACATTTAAAACTCCGGCAACTCTATAAACTGCACTTTCTGAACCCCATGCTCTATCTGCCAATGATGTACCCATAGCTACCATAAACG
>JAHENA010000038.1:0-24313 GCA_024643405.1 Flavobacteriales bacterium
TTTAATTGAAAACTCTGTGTCATTACAACACAGAGTCTTCGTAAATTCTCCCTAAGAATTAATTAATAGCGCTGTAAATATATACTAAATCTTTCATATAAAAAATACTTCCTTGTGCATATTTATAATCATGACTTATTAAGCTTAGCCCAAATAGAAAGAAAGCTTGGTTTATTATTTATATTAAGGTCACAATAAATAAGGAAAGTAGGAGTCTCACTGTTTTAAGTATAAATATTTATTTTCATAATCAATGACAGCCTTGGCTTTTTTCAAAATATCAGCACCAATAATCCCGTCAACTGGTTTTGAGTTATGATTCATCAATGCGGTATTCACATGAGTAAGATTGAATAATATAAGAACCACATTCTTTTTATTCCAAGCACCAATTTTCATATGATTCTTTTTTGAAACTTGGGTTTCCATATCTAAAGCACCGGCTCCTGCTGCTTTGATAGCAGATGCTTCTGCATCAAGATTAAAGGTTTTGATGGCATCAAAACCCACACATGAACTGGAGGCACCGGTGTCTAAAATAAAAAGTCCTTTTACACCATTGATCGTTGCTTTTATTTCAAAATGATTCGTTTTGGCAAGTTTAAGTTTTACTTTGGTGTATCCTTTTTCAAGAAGGAATAGGCTAAGTGATTGCATCAAAATTAATTTTAAACAAATATAGTCATGTAAAACAATTATTTTTGTAACAATAAAAAGCGTTTTTAATTTTAAAAATAATTTTAGTGATAATAACTGATACACATACACATTTGTATAGTGAAGCTTTTGATGAGGACAGGAAAGAAATGATTGAGCGAGCTATAAAGTTAAATGTATCCCGTTTTTTTATTCCGGCTATTGACTCATCATATACTGATGCCATGTTTCAATTAGAGAAAGCGTTTCCTGATAATGTTTTTTTAATGACGGGGTTGCACCCAACACATGTTAAAGAAAATTATAAGCAGGAATTAAGACATGTTGAATTGATGCTGGCACAAAGGCAATTTTATGCTGTCGGGGAAATTGGTATTGATTTATATTGGGATAAATCAACTTTGGCAATTCAGCAAGAAGCATTCAAATATCAAATAAAATTAGCAAAGCAATATAAATTACCTATCGTTATTCATTGTAGAGAAGCTTTTGATGAAATTTTTGAAGTTCTTGATCAGGAAAAAAGTAAGGATTTGATTGGGATTTTTCACTGTTTTGCGGGTAATTTACAACAAGCACATCAAGCAATATCCTATAATTTGAAATTAGGAATTGGAGGCGTTGCAACTTTTAAAAATGGTAAAATAGACCAGTTTTTAAATCAAATAGATTTAAATCATATAGTATTAGAAACAGATTCACCGTATTTGGCACCGGTACCTTTTCGGGGCAAACGAAATGAAAGTGCCTACATTATAAAGATATTAGAAAAGTTGTCTTTAATTTATGGCGTGTCTGAAGAACAGATAGCAACTATAACGACTCAAAATTCAAAGGATATTTTTAATATATAAAAGATGAATAAATCAAAACCAAACATTCTACTAATATATACTGGCGGCACTATTGGTATGATAAAAGACCATAAAACAGGAGTGTTAAGGGCGTTTGATTTTAAACACTTACTAAAAAGAATTCCAGAATTACAATTATTAGATTGCAACATAGATACAGTCTCTTTTCAAACACCTATAGATTCCAGTAATATGAATCCCAATTATTGGGTACAGATAGCCGAAATTATAGAATCAAATTATCATGCTTTTGATGGTTTCGTAGTACTTCATGGAAGTGATACAATGAGTTATACGGCTTCTGCGTTAAGTTTTATGTTGGAAAATTTGGCAAAGCCTGTAGTATTCACTGGGTCTCAATTGCCTATTGGAGATTTAAGAACAGATGCCAAAGAAAATTTAATTACTTCTATACAAGTGGCGTCACTTCAACATGTACATAAACCAATAATTAAAGAGGTATGTTTATACTTTGAGTACAAGTTGTACAGGGCAAACCGAACCACTAAAATTAATGCAGAACATTTTGAAGCCTTTGCTTCATTAAATTATCCAGATCTAGCTGAATCAGGTGTTCATTTAAAAGTGAACCATGAACACTTATTTAAACCAAATTTAAAAAAACCGTTTAAGGTTCATAAACACTTAGATAATAATATTGCATTGATAAAATTGTTTCCGGGAATTTCAGAAAATTTATTAAAAAACATATTGAGTACTCCAAATTTAAAAGGGATTATTCTTGAAACCTATGGTGCCGGAAACTGTACTACTGAAAAATGGTTTATTGATTTGCTTGATACAACTATAAAAAAAGGAATTCATATTATAAATATCACACAATGTTCTGGAGGAAGTGTTATCATGGGACACTATGAAACCAGTGAATTATTGAAAAAAATAGGTGTTATTTCAGGGAAAGACATTACAACTGAGGCTGCCACTAGTAAATTAATGTATTTATTAGGTAATAATATTTCTTCTAATATGTTCAAAACCATGTATGAAACATCTTTAAGAGGAGAAATGTCCTAAAATTAACGGATAAAGTTTTAAACTTCAATTTATTTTTTGTTATTTGGGCGCTTGTAATTGAGTATTATAAATTACAGAGAGGTGGCCGAGTGGTCGAAGGCGCACGCCTGGAAAGTGTGTATACCTCAAAAGGGTATCGAGGGTTCGAATCCCTTCCTCTCTGCTGTTATTTTTATTTTTAATTACTTTTTTTTTATATCTTTAACACTTTAACTAATAAAATTAAGATCTAGAACATGAAAAGATTATTTTCTATCCTTGCCATTACAGGAATGATGGCTTTTGGAACTGTAAATGCAACTACAAATGCAAACACAACGGCTGCAACTACTGTGGCAAGTATGACTCAAGATGACGCGGCGCCTGCTGCTGAAGAACTTGGATTTCATCAAGAATTAAAAAAACGTTTTATTGAAGGTGGTCCGGGCTTCATGGGAATTGTATTATTATGTTTAATACTTGGATTAGCAATTGCTATTGAAAGAATTATCTATTTAAATCTTTCTACAACGAACACAAAAAAATTAACTTCAGAAGTTGAAGAAGCTTTAGCTTCTGGTGGTGTAGATGCAGCAAAAGAAGTTTGCAGAAACACAAAAGGGCCTGTTGCCTCAATTTACTATCAAGGTTTAGATAGAACGGATGAAGGTTTAGATGCTGTTGAAAAAGCGGTAGTAGCTTATGGAGGTGTTCAAATGGGACAATTAGAGAAAAATGTATCTTGGATTTCATTATTTATTGCATTGGCTCCGATGTTAGGATTCATGGGAACAGTAATTGGTATGATTCAGGCATTTGATAAAATTGAAGCGGCTGGAGATATGCAACCATCACTTGTTGCTGGAGGTATTAAAGTTGCCCTTTTAACAACGGTATTTGGTTTGGTTGTAGCTATCATACTTCAAATTTTTTACAATTATATTATTGCCAAGATTGATAGTATTGTTAATGATATGGAAGATGCTTCTATTACATTAATGGATTTACTAATCAGACAAAAAAAGTAATAATTTAAAATAAACACGATTATGAGTTTAAAAAAAATATCAACTATATTCGTTGGAATTATAGGTGTGCTATCAATCATCTTTCTTGTTATGATAATAGGAGCAGGTGATGATGCCATCAAGGCCGGCGAATCTAGTGGTGCGGTTAATACCTTTATGTATATTTCATATGCTATTTTACTTGTTACAATTGGACTAGTAGCGTTATTTACTTTTAAAGGATTATTTACAAATACCGAATCATTAAAAAGCACCTTGATTGGTGCGGGAGCTTTTCTAGCAGTTTTAGTTATAGCATATGCAGTTTCAGGTGGTGACACTGGCGAATACCTTTATAGCGGTTTACCAGCAACAGTTGGTGAATCACGTATGGTTGGAGCAGGAATTGTAGCATTTTATATTTTAATGGCAACTTCGATAGTTGTGATGCTATTGGCTGGAGTAAAAAATCTATTTAATAAATAAAAAATTATGGCAAAAAGAGCAGCACCAGAAGTTAATGCAGGCTCCATGGCCGACATTGCCTTTCTATTATTAATATTTTTCTTGGTAACCACTACTATTGAGACAGATACAGGTATTAACCGTAAACTGCCTCCAATTGAAGATAGTCAAGAAGATGTTATTATTAAACAAAAAAATATTTTCACGGTATTACTTAACGGGAAAGACCAGTTATTGGTTGAAGATGAGTTAATGGAACTGAAGAATATAAGAAAGGCAGCTGTTGAATTTTTAGATAATGGCGGAGATGGAACATGTAATTACTGTAGAGGAAGGAAAGATCCAACCTCTTCAGATAATCCAGACAAGGCTATTATTTCTCTTAAAAATGAAAGAGAAACTTCTTATAAGATGTATATTTCAGTTCAAAATGAATTGGTTGCAGCTTATAATGAGTTGAGAAATAGAAGAGCACAGGCGCTTTATGGTCAGTCATTTATTGAAATGCAAGCCAATTACGATAATGTAAACTGGGTAGGAAATAAGGATAAGTTGAAGGAACAATTGGATGAAATAAAACTTGAGTATCCTCAAAAACTATCTGAAGTACAATAATTTGAAATTTAACACATTTATATATGGCTAAATTTAATAAGAAAAAAGGAGGCGAACTGCCAGCAATTTCTACGGCATCTTTACCAGATATTGTATTCATGTTATTATTCTTTTTTATGGTGGCAACCGTAATGAGAGAGAATACCTTAATGATAAAGAATAGCTTACCATATGCCGATCAGGTTGAGAAACTTGATAAGAAGGATTTGGTAATGTACATTTATGCAGGTAAACCAAGTGATGCTTACAAGCAATATGGTACAGAGGCTAAAATACAACTTAATGATAAGTTTGCTGACATTGGAGATATTGCTGCATTTATTGCACAAGAACGCGCTTCAAAAAGAGAAGAATTAATTCCGTTTTTAACGACTGCTCTAAAAGTAGATCAGGAGGCTAATATGGGGTTAATTGGAGATATCAAACAAGAATTACGAAAGGTTAATGCTTTAAAAATTAATTATACTACCAGAAAAGGTAATGTTTTTGATAAGCATTAAATTTTAAGTCTTAATTTTATATTAGAAAAAAGGCGTTTTGAATTTTCAAAACGCCTTTTTTTATACCTTTATAGCGCTAGTAAGTTTATGAAGATTTCAATTTTTATAATATTTTTTGTGTTTGGTTTTCAATATTCTTTTTCTCAAGAAATTGAAAATAAGCCTGTAGATTCTCTTTATAAAGAGGATCAGTTTTATGCTGGATTGACTTATAACTTTTTGGCCAATAAACCCATAAATCTGAGTCAAAGTGGTTTTTCATTAGGCTTTCATTTTGGGTTTATAAAAGATATGCCGATTAATAAAAATAGAAATGTCGCTATTGGGGTTGGGCTTGGTTATTCAGCTAATTCTTTCAATCAAAATCTTCAAATTGCTAAGAACGATTTAGGTACTTATGATTACACAATTTTAAATGATAAATCAATATATTCCAGAAATAAATTTTCTAACCATTATATTGAGTTACCTGTTGAGTTTAGATGGCGTACTTCAAATGCCACTGATTATGAATTCTGGCGAATTTACACGGGCTTTAAATTGAGTTATATGTTGGCTAGTAGCACGAAATATGTAGGTAATACAGAATCTTTTATCTATAAGGGTATTCCTGATTTCAATGAGCTTCAATATGGGGTTTCACTGTGTGCAGGATATAATACTTGGAATTTTTATGTGTATTATGCCTTAAATCCTATTTTCTCAAGTAATGCGAAAATAGAGGGTCAGTCTATAGATATGAATGCCTTAAAAATAGGACTCATGTTCTATATTTTATAGCCAATATTTTAGTAGAATGAGTTGGGGTATGAATCCAATAAAAAACCCAATGATTAGCTCTATCCCTGTATGTGCTTTTAAATGTAGTCTAGAGGTCGCAATAGCACCTATGAGAACAAACATTATGGCTAATGTGCCGTTAATGTTGATGCTAAAATGAATGCTTATAGCTATAAAAAACATCAATAATCCTGCGATAGAAGTCATATGTATACTGGCCTTAATTTTCATAATAACCAAAAAAAGACAAGCTAACGTTGATATCAATATACCTACAAAAAAATAATAGAGTTCTATAATTTGATTGGCCGTTAATATTCTATTCAGAACCAGCAGAACTACAATGCAATTCACAATCAAAGGAAATATACGTTCCTGGGTAGTTTCTAAATAAATTGATTTGGCCTTACCTAAGGTTTTCAATAGAAAATAGAGTAAAATAGGCAATACAATGGTTAAAATAAATAAGGAAATTAACTTAGCTTGAATGATTTGTAATGATATGTATTTGGGAGATTTTGCGAAATAAAATATAACGCCCAGTAGAGGTATTATAAGAGGATGAAAAATAAAAGAGATACTTTTTAAAATTTTATTCATTACATTTTTTTGCGTAACCTGGCAACAGGCACATCTAATTGTTCTCTATATTTCGCAACAGTTCTTCTAGCGATAGGGTATCCTTTATCTTTCAGGATTGCTGCTAATGTTTCATCTGTTAATGGTTTTCTCTTGTCTTCTTCTTCGATAACGGTTTCAAGAATTTTTTTAATTTCTCTGGTTGAAACATCTTCTCCTTGATCATTTTTCATGGATTCAGAAAAGAATTCTTTAATCAGTTTGGTACCGTAAGGTGTATCTACATATTTGCTGTTTGCAACCCTTGATACAGTAGAGACATCCATATGTATTTCATCAGCAATGTCCTTTAAAATCATGGGTTTTAAATTCCGCTCATCACCAGATAAAAAATAGTCTTTTTGATAATGCATAATAGCACTCATAGTGATGAATAAAGTCTGCTGTCTTTGTTTAATAGCTTCAATAAACCATTTGGCTGCATCTAATTTTTGCTTGATAAAAATCACTGCATCTTTTTGAGAACCTGACTTGTCACTCGAGTCTTTATAGGTTTTAAGCATATTATGGTATTCTCTAGATACATGAAGTTCTGGAGCGTTTCTGCCATTTAATGTTAACTCTAACTCTCCGTCAATAATTTTAATTGCAAAATCTGGTACAATATGTTCTACTATTCGGTTACTTCCTGAATAGGATCCGCCTGGTTTAGGATTTAAATGTTCAATTTCTGATATGGCATCTTTTAATTGAATTTCAGACACATCAAACTTTTGAATTAACTTATCATAATGTTTTTTCGTAAACTGTTCAAAGGCAATATCAATAATGTTAATAGCCAATTCAACATCTAAAGATTTCTCTTTTCTATGTAATTGAATGCTCAAGCATTCCTGTAAATTTCTGGCACCAACACCGGCTGGATCTAATTGATGCACAAGTTTTAAAACATATTCAATTTTGTCTTCTGTAGTATAAATGTTTTGAGTAAATGCCAAATCATCCATAATATCAGATAAGGTTCTACGAATGTATCCGCTATCGTCTACACTTCCCACTAAAAACTCAGCAATATCGCGCTCTTCATCAGAAAGTCTGTAGGTATTTAATTGGTCTATTAAATATTGTGTAAAGGAAGTGCCTGCGGCATATGGAACGCTTTTTTCCTCATCATCAGCACTATAATTATTAGCTTGTGTTCTATAATCAGGAATTTCGTCGTCGCTCAAATACTCATCTACATTGATATCATCAGTATTAATAGAATCTTGATCATTAAAATCATCTGAAGTATTATCTAAATCAGAGTCATAATCATTTTCAATTTCTTCTTTTCCTCCTTCAAGTGCCGGGTTTTCTTCTAGCTCTTGCTTAATGCGCTGTTCAAAAGCTTGTGTTGGCAACTGAATCAATTTCATCAATTGAATCTGTTGTGGTGACAACTTTTGAGATAGTTTAAACTGTAATTGTTGCTTAAGCATTTTAAAAACTAGTTTAGATAAAAGTATAAAAACAATATTAATAACCCTATCTAACTATGCACTAAATAGGGAAATAGTTGCTTTAAAATTCGGCATTTTGTGGTGTTCTTGGAAAAGGAATGACATCTCTAATATTAGTCATGCCAGTTGCAAACATCACTAAACGTTCAAAGCCAAGCCCAAAACCAGAATGTACAGCGGTGCCATATTTACGAAGATCTAAATACCACCAAAGCTCTTTTTCATCAATATCTAAGGCAGCCATTTTTTCTTTAAGTACCTCTAAGCGTTCTTCACGTTGTGAGCCTCCTACCATTTCACCAATGCCAGGAAATAGAATATCCATCGCTCTAACCGTTTTACCATCTTCATTTAAGCGCATATAAAATGCTTTTATATTCGCTGGATAATCAAATAAAATTACAGGACATTTGAAGTGTTTTTCAACAAGGAAACGCTCATGTTCACTCTGCAAATCTGCACCCCATTCGTTAATAATATATTTGAATTTCTTTTTCTTATTTGGTGTACTGTCACGAAGAATATCAATAGCCTCTGTATAAGTGACTCTTTTAAAATTATTGTCAATAACAAAGTTTAATTTTTCTATTAAACTCATTTCACTGCGTTCTGCCTGTGGTTTTGTTTTTTCTTCATCTATCAATCTGCTTTCTAAAAAGTCTAAATCTTCACGATTATTAGTCAGCACATACATTAAAACAAACTTTAAAAAATCTTCAGCCAAGTCCATATTACCAGCTAAGTCCATAAAGGCAACCTCTGGTTCAATCATCCAAAACTCGGCTAAATGACGAGATGTGTTTGAGTTTTCGGCTCTAAAGGTTGGTCCAAAAGTATATACTTTCCCAAGTGACATGGCATAAGTTTCAGCTTCTAATTGCCCTGAAACAGTAAGATTGGTTTCTTTTCCAAAAAAATCTTTAGAATAATCCACTTGTCCTTGTTTGGTTAATGGTGGGTTTTTAGCATCTAAATTACTGACTCTAAACATTTCTCCAGCGCCTTCGGCATCACTTCCAGTAATAATTGGGGCATGCATATAAAAGAAACCATGGTCATTAAAGTATTTATGAATCGCAAAAGATAAGGCAGAGCGCAACCTCATAACGGCACTGAATGTATTTGTTCTGGTACGTAAATGCGCATTTTCCCTTAAGAATTCAAAAGAATGTTTTTTAGGCTGAATAGGATAGGTTTCAGGATCAGAATCACCTAAAACTACAATAGACTCTACAATTATTTCTACCTTTTGCCCTTTGCCCTGGCTTTCGACCAATTCTCCTTTAATATGAACTGCTGCGCCTGTTGTGATACGCTTTAAGATGGTTTCATCAGTTTTTTCAAAATCAACGACGCACTGAATATTATTAATTGTAGACCCATCATTTAATGCAATAAAACGATTGGCTCTAAAGGTCCTTACCCAACCTTTAATTTCAACTTCTGGTAGTATGTTATTATTTGATAATAATTCTGAAACGGTATGTAATATCATGGGTATTGAATTTAAAGTGCAAATATAAAGGTTTCAAAATTCAAAATTCAACTATCAAATTCCAAAATGTTAGTAAATTGGTATTTGAAACTTAAATCTAAAAATTTTAGTATTGAGAATCTTCTTCCTCTTCTTCAGGAATGATATTTATTGCAGGTTCTTTTAAGACGTTTTTATTAGCAATACTGCGTTCCAGTGAAAGCAGCAAAGAGGGTAGCAAAATTAAATTTGATAGCATCGCAAATAAAAGGGTGATTGAAACTAATCCTCCTAGAGCAACAGTACCGCCAAAACTTGAAATAGTAAATACTGAAAATCCAAAAAACAACACTATAGAAGTATAAAACATACTAACGCCAGTTTCTCTCAATGCGGCATAAACAGATTTATTAATTCTCCAATGATTGGCTTGAAGTTCTTGTCTGTATTTAGCTAAAAAGTGAATGGTGTCATCAACAGAAATTCCAAAAGCAATACTAAAGACTAAAATAGTTGATGGTTTTATAGGAACCCCTAAATAGCCCATTAATCCGGCAGTTATTAGTAAAGGCAATAAGTTTGGAATGAGAGAAACGATAATCATTTTAAAAGACCTGAACATATATGCCATGAACAAGGAAATTAAGAATATGGCGAGTGACAATGAAATGGCTAAGTTTTTTACTAAATATTTGGTGCCTTTTTGAAACACCAAAGCTTTTCCAGTCATAGTTACATTGTATTGATCCTTTGGAAATACTTTATTGATTTTATTTTGAACATTCTCTTCAATATGTTCCATTTTATCTGTCCCAATATCTTTCATAAAGGTTGTGATTCTGGCATACTGGCCCGTACTGTCAACAAAGTTTTTAAACAAATCAACATTTGAAGTTGAGTTTTTCGCATAAGATAAAATGAAACTATTTTCCTGGGAAGTAGGCAATTGGTAATGTTTTGGATTGCCGTTATAATAGGCCTGTTTTGAATATTTTACCAAACTAACTACTGAAATAGGTTTTGATAATTCTGGAGTTTCAATAATTAATTCTTCAAGCTCATTCATGCGCTTTAAAGTTGATAATTTCAATACCCCTTTTTTACGTTTGGTATCAACCATTATTTCCAATGGCATGATGCCATTAAATTCTTCTTCAAAAAAGCGAATATCGTTGAAAAAATCCGTGTTTTTAGGCATGTCTTCAATCAGACTTCCTGAAATCCTAATTTGATAAATACCTATAAAACTTACGACAAGGAGTAAAACAGAAGTTGCATAAATGGCAATTCTTTTTCGTTTTACAATTCGCTCAATCCAACTTACAAAATAACCCACCCACCTTCTGTTTAAATGCTCTAAATGCCTTTCTTTTGGGTAAGGTAGGAAGGAGTATAAAATAGGTATGATTAAAATACATAAAATAAAAATGGCTAAAATACTTAAGGAAGCTACGGTGCCAAATTCTTTTAAAAGTTGACTCTCAGTTAGCATAAATGTCGCAAAGCCAGAGGCTGTTGTGACATTAGTCATTAAAGTAGCATTGCCTATTTTAGTAATTACACGTTGCAACGACTTTACCTTATTGCCATGCAATTTTACTTCATGCTGATATTTATTAATTAAAAAGATACAGTTAGGGATACCTATAACTATAATTAAAGGTGGTATAAGGGCCGTTAAAACAGTGATTTCATAATTTAATAATCCTATAATTCCAAAGGTCCACATCACACCAGTGCAGACTACAACAAGAGAAATGAAGGTGGCCCTAAAGGATCTAAAAAAGAAAAAGAATATGAGTGATGTTACTAATAAAGCCGCGCCAATAAACAAGCCTATTTCATCAACAATATTTTGTGAGTTAAGGGTGCGTATATAAGGCATCCCAGAAACCCTTACATCTAAATTATAGGCCTTTTCAAAGGCTTCTATTTTTGGCTGTAAAACGGTAATAACAAAATCTTTTCTTACGGAAGTATTTACAATATCTTTTTTTAAGTAAATAGCAGTTCTTATTGTTCTGGTATCCTTGTTGAAAAGAAAATTATCGTAAAAGGGATATTTTTTAAAAAGATCATTTTCTAAGACATCAATCTGTTCTTTTGAAGCAATGGAATCTTTGATAAAAGGTTCAAGAACAAATTTTTCATTAATCGTATCTTTTACAAGTTTTTGCAGATCTTTAATAGATACTACGGTTTCAACTTCTTCGTATTTTTTAAATGAATCCGATAAATCATTCCATGCATTTAGTTTTTCTGCAGTAAACAGGGTGGAATCTTTAACTCCCAAAACAATGAGGTTACCTTCTTCACCAAATATTTTTAAAAAATTCTTATAGGTAATGTTTACTTCATGATCATCAGGCAGGAGGTTAGCTTCGGTATACGTAAATCGCATATTTTTCCACTGTAAGCTAAAAAAGATGGTTATAATAATAATGGAAACAAGTATGGCAATTTTATTACGCAATATGAGTCTTGCAATAATGTCCCAAAAATCTTTTGTAAAAAGTTTTAACATGATAAGTTTAAAAGATGTGCAAAGGTAGAAAAAACAACCTATTAGAAAGGATTATCCGTAATAATGTTGCGTTAATTCTATATTTAGAGGCCACATTATTATCA
The DNA here is from genome assembly GCA_024643405.1 of Flavobacteriales bacterium. GTDB lineage: Bacteria > Bacteroidota > Bacteroidia > Flavobacteriales > Flavobacteriaceae > Yeosuana. Next base: position 12,076 of record JAHENA010000038.1, read on the forward strand.
ATTTTGATAATTGATTAGTTATTAATGAATGTTATATAAAATATAAAGAAGCGACTTAAATGTCGCTTCTTTATTTATACGGTCATGATTTCTCTTTCTTTGATTTCAAGAATTTCATCAATTTTTCTAACGTACTTATCTGTTAATTCCTGAATGTCAATTTCTGCATTTTTTTTAAGGTCTTCAGAAATATCTTCAGATTTTTTAATATCATTATTGGCATCTTTACGGGCACTCCTTACACCAATTTTTGCGTCTTCAGCTTCGGATTTGGCTTGTTTAGCCAAATCTCTACGCCGTTCTTCAGTAAGTGGTGGTACATTAATAATAATGGTCTCGCCATTGTTCATAGGATTAAATCCTAAGTTTGCAATCATGATGCCTTTTTCAATTTCTTGAAGCATACTTCGTTCCCATGGTTGTACGGTTATAGTTCTGCCATCAGGCGTATTGACATTGGAAACTTGGCTTAAGGGTGTCTGAGAACCGTAATAATTAACCATAACACTTCCCAACATAGCAGGACTGGCTTTTCCCGCTCGAATGTTTACTAATTGTTTTTCTAAATGCTTTAGAGCATTATCCATAGACTCTTTTGCCGAGTCTAATATGAATTGGACTTCTTCATTCATTACTTTAAACTTTTATTTTCAATTAACATAAAAAAGTTGTAGAACTAACAATTTACTTCAGTTCCAATATTTTCACCAGAAACCACTTTTAACAGGTTCCCTTTTTTATTCATATCAAATACAATAATTGGCAATGCGTTTTCCTGACTCAAAGTAAAAGCTGTGGTATCCATTACTTTTAGTCCTTTTCTTATGACATCATCAAAAGAAATAGTATCAAACTTAATTGCTTTTGAATCTTTTTCTGGATCTACATTATATATCCCATCTACGCGAGTGCCTTTTAAAATCACATCTGCTTCAATTTCAATAGCTCTTAAAACTGCAGCAGAATCTGTAGTAAAATAAGGATTACCAGTACCACCGCCAAAAATGACGACACGTCCTTTTTCTAAGTGACGCATGGCTCTTCTGCGAATAAAGGGTTCTGCAACTTCATTTATTTGAATGGCAGATTGTAGTCTTGTTGCAATACCAGCATTTTCTAAAGCACTTTGTAAGGCTAGACCATTTATAACGGTTGCAAGCATCCCCATATGATCTCCTTGAACTCTATCCATGCCTTTGCTGGCTCCTGAGACACCTCTAAAAATGTTTCCACCACCAATGACAATAGCAACTTCAACACCTCTATCCGTAATTGCTTTTATGTCTTGAGCATATTCAGCCAAGCGTTCTGGGTCAATACCATATTGACGCGCTCCCATTAAGGCTTCGCCAGATAATTTAAGGAGGATTCTTTTGTACTTCATAATGTATTTAAAAGTTTAACAAAACTACATAAATTTTTGTTTTTAAATTATAAAAAAAGCTTCTCAAATACATGAGAAGCCCTTTTTAAATATTGTTTTACTATTAGATTAACCTAAAGCAACTCTTTTAAAGTTTAGCACTTTTACGTCTTTACCAATAGTTTTTACGTAGGCAGCAACACTTACTTTACTGTCTTTAATAAAATCTTGATTTACTAAAGTATTGTCTTTAAAGAAACGGTTTAATTTACCTTTAGCGATATTATCTAACATCGCTTCTGGTTTACCCTCTTGACGTAATTGATCTTTAGCAATTTCAATTTCTTTATCAATAACTGAAGCGTCAACTCCAGCTTCATCTAAAGCAATTGGATTCATTGCAGCCACTTGCATCGCTACATCTTTAGCAACCTCTTCAGCGCCTTCTACGTTTGCAGATAGACCAACTAAAGTAGCTATTTTATTACCAGCGTGAATATAGGAGCCTACAAAAGGAGCTTCAATTTTTTCAAATCCAGTAATTTCTAATTTTTCACCGATCACACCAGTTTGCTCAATTAATTTTTCAGCAACTGTCATACCTCCAAAATCAGCAGCTAAGAAAGATTCCTTGTCAGCATATTTAAAAGCTAGATCAGCAAAATCATTAGCTAATTTTACAAAGTTTTCGTTTTTTCCAACAAAGTCAGTTTCACATCCTAAAACAACGGCAACTCCTTTTGTTTTAGCATCATTTACTTTTGCAATGGCAGCCCCTTCAGTTGATTCTCTGTCAGCTCTGTTTGCAGCAACTTTTTGCCCTTTTTTACGTAAAATTTCAATCGCTTTCTCAAAATCTCCTTCAGCTTCAACTAAAGCTTTTTTACAGTCCATCATTCCTGCACCAGTAGTTTGTCTCAGTTTGTTTACTTCTGCAGCTGTTATTTTTACCATAGATTCCATATTTTTAAATTTAAAAAGTCGTTCAATTGGTTTCAATGAAGAAAGAATTAAACGACTTAATGTATGTATTAATTATACTTTTTATTCTTCTTCGTCAGCTACAATTTTCTTAGCTTTTGCTAAGGCTTTTGCTTTTTCTGCTGCTACTGTTTTTTCGTCAAATGAATCATCACCTTCAGATTCAGCATCTTTTTCAGCTTTACGCTCAATTAAGCCTTCACTGATAGCGCTGGTTACGTAACTTAAAATTTTATCAATTGATTTTGAAGCATCGTCATTTGCAGGGATGACATAATCAACTTGACGTGGGTCTGAGTTGGTATCAACCATTGCGAAAATAGGAATGTTTAATTTTTGTGCTTCTTTAATTGCGATATGTTCACATTTGATATCAACGACAAATAATGCCCCTGGTAAACGTGTCATGTCACTAATAGAACCTAAGTTTTTCTCTAACTTAGCTCTTAAACGGTCCACTTGTAAACGCTCTTTTTTAGAAAGAGACATGAACGTTCCGTCTTTTTTCATTCTATCAATAGAAGCCATTTTTTTAACAGCTTTTCTGATAGTAACAAAGTTAGTTAACATACCACCTGGCCATCTTTCTGTGATGTAAGGCATGTTGATAGCTCCAGCTTTATCAGCAACGATATCTTTTGCTTGTTTTTTTGTTGCAACGAATAAAATTTTACGACCTGAATTAGCGATTTTACTTAACGCTGCTCCAGCTTCTTCCATTTTAGCTGCTGTTTTGTAAAGGTTTATAATATGGATTCCGTTACGTTCCATATAAACATAAGGGGCCATGTTTGGATCCCACTTACGTGTAAGGTGACCGAAGTGTACACCTGCTTCAAGTAATTCTTTTACTTCTACTTTTGCCATTTTGTAATAGTTTACGTTCTGTTGAATTAGCAATGATTAAGTGGTCATTTTTTTAAATTCGCCTTAAACATTTAGATGCTAAACTAAATCCTGTTTTTTACAACTAGGACAACAATAACTGGTTTAATTTTTTTTGTTTGCTGTTTACTATAAAAAGTAATCCAGCGAAATAGGTATTAACGTTTAGAGAACTGGAATTTCTTACGCGCTTTTTTCTGACCGAATTTTTTACGCTCTACCATTCTTGGGTCTCTTGTTAATAAGCCTTCTGGTTTAAGAGTGAGTCTGTTTTCAGCATCTAATTCGCACATAGCGCGAGAGATTGCTAAACGAACGGCTTCTGCTTGACCAGTAATACCACCTCCAAATACATTTACTGTAATATCAAAGTTGCTATCATTGTTAGTCATAACTAATGGCTGTTTTACTTTATACTGCAATGTAGCTGTGGTAAAGTATGCCGCTATGTCTTTTTTATTAATTGTGATGTCTCCTTTTCCTTTGGCAACATACACCCGAGCAACAGCCGTTTTTCTACGGCCAATTTTGTGAATTACTTCCATTTAATTGAATTCGTTTAAGTTAATTGCCTTTGGTTTTTGAGCCTCGTGAGAATGCGCTGTACCAACAACAACATTTAAATTACGGAATAAATCTGCACCTAATTTGTTTTTAGGTAACATTCCTTTTACTGACTTTTCTACTAATCTTGCAGGATCTTTTCCAAACATTTCTTTAGCAGATAAGCTTCTTTGACCACCTGGATAACCTGTGTGACGGATATACGTTTTATCTGCCCACTTGTTTCCTGTTAAGTTGATTTTTTCGGCATTAATAACAATGACGTTATCTCCGCAATCAGCATGTGGTGTGAAGTTAGGTTTGTGTTTACCTCTTAATAGTTTTGCAACTTTTGAAGCTAAACGACCTAAGCTTTGCGATTCAGCGTCAACCAAAACCCATTGCTTGTTAGCTGTAGCTTTGTTGCCTGAAATTGTTTTGTAGCTTAATGTATCCACACTTATTATTTTTTCTAATTAAACATTCCTCTTTCAAAAAGAGTTTGCAAATTTACGATAATCTATGTGATTACCAAATACTATAGCGTAATTTTTATAAGCTAATTATGGTGTTGAAAATGAAGGTGTTTAATATTTATGAAAAGGAAGAGTTTTTAAGTACAAAAAACTAAGGATACATTTATTCAAACAATCTTAAAAAGATTTTATCTACTCCATACTTTGCCCAAATGTTAGTAGATTATTATCCGGATCAAGTATTGAAAATTCTTTTTGCCCCCAGGGTTTAACCGACAATTGTCCGTTAGGATGGATGCTTGTTTTTTTATCTAAAAGTAATTGGTAAAATGCGTCAATGTTATTAGTTCTTATATAAACTTGGCCATAATTCTCATTGGGATTAAGTTCTTTAAATTCAAAAAAATGGATTTGAATTTTATCTTTTTGAAGCATTAAGTAGCCATCATAATCTGTGTTTCCAAATGCTTCAAAACCAAGTTTGTTAATAAAGTAGTCTTTGGTAATCGCTTTGTTGCGCATGGGTAATTTTGGATTGATATCTGTTAGCATATATTTTATGATCTATTGCACATGAGGCGATTTTGGGTTTGATAAAGGAAAGATAATGAATTTGTACAACAATAATTTTGTTCTAGGTTTTTAAATTATAATATAAATTAACTGATAAATGAGGCAATTTTTTAATTAAGGACATTCAGTTAGGTTTGTGTTTTACTTTTTCAATGGATAAAAATATTTAGTTTTAAATCCTTAAATTTGATAACACTTCAATAGTTTGATATGAAAAACTCTACGTTAATTCTTTTTCTTTGGGTATGTATCATGCCTTGCAGGGTATTGTATTCCCAGCAAACCATTGGAGAAACAACCGCCTTGTTTTCAAATCAGGAGCCACTTTTCATCAAACTAAAAATGTCTGTTAAAGACGTGAAGAAAAACACCAATGATAGTACTTTTATAGAATCCATGCTCTATTATAAAAATGAAGCAGCAGTCTATGATTCTTTAAAAATTCAATTAAGGGCAAGAGGGAATAATAGACGTGAGAACTGTTATTACGCCCCATTAAAATTAAAATTGAGTAAATCGGTTACAAAAGAAACATTGTTTGAAGGTAATAAGGAGTTGAAGCTTGTTTTGCCTTGTTTAATTGAATCTCATAATAATGATTATGTTATTAAGGAGCTCATGGCTTACCGGTTATATGAAATCGTGACACCGGTTCACTATAAAACACGTTTGGTGAATATTGAATTTACCGAAGAAAAAGGAAAACGTACCATAACCAATGACTTGAAAGGGATTTTAATAGAAGATATTGATAATGTTGCAAAACGGCTTCATGGCAATGAAATTAAAAGACGTATTATGCCTTTACAACAGGACGATGTTGCGTCTATAAGAAATTCTTTTTTTCAATACTTAATCGCAAATACAGATTTTTCAACAACCTACCTGCATAATGGCAAGCTTTTATTTATTGATAAAAAAATAATCCCTCTTCCTTATGATTTTGATATGTCGGGTTTAGTTGATGCCAATTATGCTGTGGTTTCCAATATTCAAAATATGTCTTTAGATATCACTGATGTTAAAGAACGTGCGTATAAGGGTTATAAAAGAGATGAACAACTTTTTGAACAAGTGCGCAAAGAATTTATCGATAATAAATCCAAAATGTTTGAAGCCATTGATCGTTTGGAACCTTACTTTGATGATAGCAATCAGTTTATAATAGCAAAACGATTTGTTACTGAATTTTTTGAGATTATAGAAAACGACAACGCATTTAAAAAGAAAATTCTGGATTTGGCAAGAGAGGACTAACCTTTCTTGACGCTTAAGCTTCATAATTGATTATATTTGATGATAACCTTCTTTTTTAATAATCATCAAATTGACTAAAATGAAACGTATTGTTCTTTTTATAGGCTTATTTCTGTTTATAATTAATCTCCAAAATACCTATTCACAAATTGATAACGCTGTTTTTAAAAATTTAAACTTTAGGTTTATCGGACCCGAAGGCAATCGTGCCATTGCAGTTGCTGGCGTACCTGGAGATCCAATGATAAGCTATATTGGTGCAGCATCAGGAGGCTTGTGGAAAACTTCAGATGGAGGCCTTAATTGGCAGCCTGTTTTTGATACTCAAGACGTATCTTCCATTGGCTCCATCGCCATCGCGCCTAGCAATCCAGACGTCGTTTGGGTAGGTACAGGAGAAACTTTTATCATTCGCCCAGCCCATGCTGTGGGAGACGGTATTTACAAATCAGAAGATGCTGGTAAAACATGGAAAAATATGGGTTTGGAAAAAACGGGACGTATAGGTCGCATTGTGGTGCATCCTACAAATCCTGATATTGTATATGCGGCCGCTTTGGGTCACACTTTTGGACCGCAACAAGAAAGAGGTGTTTTTAAAACAACGGATGGAGGAAAAACCTGGGAAAGAGTGCTGTTTATTGATGAAGGTACGGGAGCAACCGATATAGCCATTGATCCAAATAATCCAGATAATTTATTGGTTGGAATGTGGAGTATTCACATTCAAACATGGGGCCTTAATAGTGGTGGCCCAGGTGGAGGAATTTACAGAACAAAAAATGGAGGAACAACTTGGGAAGCCATGAATCAGAAAGGCTTGCCTGGAGGAAAAGACAATCCTGTGGGTAAAACAGCTGTGGCTATTTCAGTATCCAGCCCAAATGTTGTTTACGCTTTATTTGAAATTGATAGCCCGGCCTTATATCGCTCTGAAGATTTTGGTGATACCTGGGAACTCATGACCAGAAATCATGATATTAATGAACGTGCTCCATACTATACAAGGTTGGCCGTATCACCAACAAATCCTGAAGAACTTTATTTTCCCAACGTGAAATTTTCTATCTCAAAGGATGGGGGGAAAACAATTGTTGGAAGCTATGATGCTGGAGGTGATAACCATGATGTTTGGATTGATCCAAAAAACTCAGATCGAATCATGGTAGCTCATGATGGTTGTGTGAGCATCAGTTTAAATCACGGCCAAAGCTATCAACGTATTGTGCTTCCAATTGCTCAAATGTATCACGTTGCGGTTGATGACCAAATACCTTATAATGTTTATGGAAATAGACAAGACGGATATTCCTATAAAGGGCCAAGTAATAGCTTGCAAGGCTATATTCCCATTGGGCTTTGGGAAGGTGTTGGTGGTTGCGAAAGCGGTTTTGCGCAACCAGATCCTTTTGATAATAATATAGTATGGTCAGGCTGTTATGATGGTGGTTTAGAGCGTTATGATGCTAGAACAGGACATGCTCGTGATGTACGTGTTTGGCCAGAAGCGGGCTATGGTTGGGCGCCTGCTGACATGAAATACAGATGGTACTGGAATTTCCCATTGGCGTTTTCACCGCACACAAAACATCGTGTGTATGTTGGTAGTCAGTTTGTACATAAAAGTGATGATGATGGTCAGAGTTGGCAAATAATGAGTCCAGACTTAACTAGAAATGATAAAACACATCAGCAAAGTTCAGGAGGTATTGCCATTGATAATTTAATGACCTGGGATGGGGCTGTACTGATTGCTATTGAAGAATCTGAAATCGAAGCTGGTTTTATCATGACAGGAAGTAATGATGGTTTAGTTCAAATCACACGAAATAATGGGGAGTCTTGGGAAAATGTCTCACCAAATATTCCGGATCTTCCTGAATGGGGGACCATTTCAAACATTGAAATATCTAAACATAAAACAGGCACTGCTTACATCACGGTAGATTTACATCACATGGGGAATTTCGACCCTTTTGTTTATAAAACTACTGATTATGGAAAGTCTTGGAAAAAAATAAGCAAATCGTTGCCTAAATCTATACACAGTTTTGTACATGTGGTAATAGAAGATCCTAAAAAAGAAGGCATGCTTTATCTGGGTACTGATAATGCCTTGTATATTAGTTTTGATGATGGTGAACACTGGATGCATTTTAAAAACAATTTACCACCTTCGCCAGTCTATTGGTTGGAAATACAAGAACGCTTTGATGATTTGGTGGTTTGCACCTATGGCAGAGGTTATTATATTCTGGATAATATTTCACCATTGCGCGAATACGCAGAAGAGGTCCAGAGCAAAGACGTGCATTTGTTCAGTCTGCGGCAAGCCTATAGGTTTCATGATAAGCAAAGCATTAAAACCGATGGCCCCAGTATGAATTCAGGTGAAAACCCAGCCTATGGAGCAGAAATCAATTATTTTTTAAAGGACACCTTGTCTAAAAAGGTGGAAATTCAAATACTTTCTGAAAATGATGAGGTTATCAGAACCCTAAAAGGAAAAAACAAAGAAGGCGTTAACAGAGTCATATGGGATTTACGCTACGAACCAACCTACAAACCAATGATTCAAACAGCGCCACCTGGGCGACCATGGGTACAATTGAACGGTGAAGGCTGGCGCCCGTTGGTGACATGGGATCTGGATTTGATGCGAGGGCAATTTGGCCCAAAAGTAGTGCCAGATGTTTATAAAGTAAAACTTATTGTTGACAATCAAGAGTTGGTGCGCGAATTAGAAGTGCTGAAAGACCCAGTCTCTGAAGGTTCAATAGATGATATTAAAGCCCAAGTTGAAGTGTCTCTGGAATTACGCGATGCCATAAACCTTGCGGTAAATATGATTAATACCATAGAAGTGGTGAGAAGTGAATTAGATAGTATTCTTCCTAAGCTAACTAAAAAATCAGATATTGAAAAGGCCATATCACTTAGTAAAACAGCACAGGCTATAGCTGGGTCACTGTATGATATTCATCTTACAGGAGCACGTGAAGATGCTTTCCGATCTCCAATGCAATTGTATGGAAGGTTAAGTGCTTTGGCAAGTGATTTAACAGGTCATGGTGTCGATTTTAAACCAACAGACCAACAACGAGAAGTAAAGGTGATATTTAATAAACGCTTAAAAGTAATTGAAGAGTCATTTCAAAAATTCATAAAAACAGAAGTTGAAGAACTCAACAAGCAACTCAAAAAAAGTAAACTTAAAATTGATACTGATAAAAAAATAAAAATGTAATCAACCAATTAAATTTATAGTATAAACACGTTTTTATGGTTTATATAATTGGCTAGCCTTGATTATTTTTTCTTGAGTCCTTCAATTCTTTCCTTATAGTAATCTTTGGCACTTATTTCATATGCTTTTGTGACAAATTTTAAAGCATTGTCATAATCTTCATTTCTTTCATAGTAATCTGCCATAGAATCGTAGGTATTGGAACTTTTTGGGTAATATTCAATCGCAAGTTCAAAGAACATTTTTGCTTTTTCAGGCTGATCCATATCCATGTTCTGATATCCTGACATCACTAGAATGTCTTCTGGATAAGGTGGGACGGAATACCCAAAATTATTTTGAAGTTTCCGTTCCCTATATTTCACTATTTTTAATAGTTCTTCTTTTGAGGTGCTGGGTGAATTAAATTTATCTGTATTTTCCCATTGAAACCATTCAAAAACATTGATTAATCCGTCTAATATGGAAGGAAAAGGTATGGTGCCATGCAGATCTTTAGGATAAAATTTCCAGTCAAAATGCAATCCACTTTGATTATTTAACTTTGCTAGTTCTGAAAAAGCAATATTAGATCTTGCAAATTTGGTAAAATCTGAGGTATCCTGCATCACGTTATTTATAGTGACTTCTGGTTTCTGCATATGTAATTGCCCACTCAAAGACATGAACAAAGATTTTCCCTTATAGGTATTATTTGAGAATTGGTCTTTTGCTTCTGTTAATAATTTCTGGTCATCCCAATCAAGACTTGGGTCGATGGCAATAAAGTTGGCAAATAATTTAGGATGATGGATTAAAGTATAGATGGTAAACAAACCGCCATATGAATGCCCAATTAATGTTCTGAAATTACTAACGGGATATTTGTTTTCTATTAGCGGAATCAATTCGGACTCTATAAAATCAATAAAAACAGCCGCTTCTCCGTTTTCTTCATTAAATGGCATACCGTACATCTCTGTAACTTTTGAGGTGGTCAAATCACGCATTCTATGGATATCGTTTGAAATACCAACTAGCACCATATCGGGAGTAAAACCACCGGAATAAAAATTTTGAACGTTGTTGACCGTGGGTAGCAGTATTTCTCCATCCAGAATAAAGACTACCGGATATTTCTCATTAACATTGGCCTTATAATTGGCCGGGAGTTGCACATAAAATTTCCTGTGTTCCTTTAGGCTTTTGGAATAGATACTATCTAAAATGCCAACATTTTGTAAATACCGACTATTTTGATTGGTTTGACCATGTGTCAAGGTTTGAAATAAAACAAATATGCCAACAACTAAAATTTCGTATGTTTTATTCATTTTTAATTTGAGTTTAATGGTGGCCAATCGCTAGGCCTTGAATTAGATGTAGAAATATCTACCAGATTTTTGTGCAATATACTATAAATTAGAGTTATGGTTGGCCTTAGTACTTATTTGATTTTCTTGTCTTTTTAAAGTGTTTCATCATTTTTCCAAAATCTTTGTCTTTTTTGCGTTTTTCAGCAACTGTTAATTCGAAATGCTCTTTTTCCTTTTCCATTTTCAAATAGTTTTCATAAAAATGGGTGTCAATTTTTCCTTTGCTAACCGCTGCTATAACTGCACAGTCAATTTCTGTGGTATGAGTACAATTCTTGAATTTACAATCTTTTGATAACTCAACCATGGTTTCAAATGTCTTTTCCAATCCAATAGTTGAATCAGCAATCCCAACTTCTCTCATGCCAGGGTTGTCAATTAAAACGCCATTCTCAGTAACGATTAATTCTCTGTGAGTGGTAATATGCTTTCCTCTGTCAATACTGTCGCTAATTCTTCCTGTTATCATTAAATCCTTACCAACAAGATTATTGATAAGAGTTGATTTTCCAACACCAGAAGACCCTATTAAACAATATGTTTTACCTTTTGTTAATTTGGATTTTATTTTCTCTAACCCAATTTGAAAAAGGTTACTTATGGAAATAATTGAAATATCTTTTATTCTTTTATTAATCTTTTCTAAGATGTTTTCCAACTCGGATGTGTCAATTAAGTCAATTTTACTTAGGACTACAATAGGTTTAATTTTAGAATCATGGCAAATGGTCAAATAGCGTTCAAGTCTGTTTATATTAAAGTCTCTGTTAACAGACTGAATGATGAGTGCAAAATCAATATTTGTAGCAATAATTTGTGTTTGACTTTGTTTACCAACAGCTTTTCTTTCAAGAATGGAATGTCTTGGGTAAACCGAATGAATTAAAGCTTTATGGTCATCATATTCAGAAATAGCCACCCAATCTCCAACTGCTGGTAAATCATATTTTGATTCAGCAGTAAACCTTAAATTTCCAATAAGTTCAGAATCGTATTCGTTATTTTTTGTTTTTACAACATATCTGTCTTTATGTTCTAAGATGACACGACCAATTTCAAAAGAATCTAAATTAAATTCTTTTCTGTATTTTTCTAATTCAGAATTATATCCTAAATCTTCAATAGTCATTGTCAAGTATTTTTTTTAAGCGACAGGTTTCAGGCTTTATTTAACGATGTCCAGTCCTGTTTTGTAATTTCCTTGTTCCTCAATGCCATTTCTTCATTAGAAGCATTGTTATCAAACTCAAATACATTTCTATCGTATTTACCATATAAATTTTCAATAATCTTTATCGATTTTTCATTTCTTTTTATTTCCAATTGATATGTGTCACTAATTGTCATTTTTAATTTAGCATTTCGCAAACAATGTATCAGTAACCTTGTTGGCATGAATTTCTTATTTCTTGTTGATATATTTTTTTACCATATCCACTAGAGCTTTTCCATGAACATTTTTAGCCATAACGATACCCTTATCATCAAGAATAAAGTTGGCCGGAATGGTATGTACCCGGATTTGTTTTAAAAAAAGGGCATCATCTCCTTGTAAATC